>JANNWA010000032.1:0-7797 GCA_031408275.1 Pseudomonadota bacterium | reverse complement strand
GGCGCACTTCGTCCTCCCCAAGGCCGCTGCGCTGCTTCACGCGCTCGACCTGCACGGCCTCCGTGCAGTCGACCACGAGCACGCGATGCACCCGGCTGCGGTAATCCGGAGACTCGATCAGCAGGGGCACCACATGCACTACATAAGGGGCGGCCGCGGCCCCCGCGGCAATCCTGCGCCTGGACTCCTCGCGGATCATCGGATGCAGGATGGCTTCGAGTTTCTTCTTCGCCGCAGGATCGGTGAACACGAGTTCGCGCACCTTCTTGCGGTCCATGGCCCCGTCGGGCGCGATGGCGCCGTCCCCGAACAACTCCCGCACTTGCGGGATGGCGGCGCCGCCCGGGCGCGTCAGTTCGTGCGCGATGGCGTCGGTGTCGACCATGGCCGCGCCCAGGGAGGCGAACAGGTCGGCCGCGGCGCTCTTGCCGCTCCCGATCCCGCCGGTCAGTCCGATCACGTACGCCATCTGTGTGGAATCAGTAGGTAGGTCTGGCTATGAAAGGATCGGCAGGTACTTGCGGCTGATCGCCTCGCCCCAGAAGAGCGCCAGGAAACCGGCGGCGGCCAGGTAGGGCCCGAAGGGGATCGGCTTGTCGCGCCCGTGCCTCGCCAGCAGCATGAGGGAGATCCCGACCGCGGCACCAACGACGGACGACAGCAGGATGACCATTGCGAGCACCGGCCACCCCAGCCAGGCGCAGATCGCGGCCAGCAGCTTGAAGTCGCCGTAACCCATCCCCTCCTTGCCGGTGACCAGTTTGAACATCCAGTAGACGCTCCAGAGCGACAAGTAGCCGGCGACCGCGCCGATCACCGCCGTTTCGAGCGGCACGAACGTACCCGCCAGGTTGAACAGCAGCCCCGCCCACAGGAGCGGCAGGGTGATGTCGTCGGGCAGCAACTGCGTGTCGAAATCGATGGCGGCCAGCGCGAGCAGGGCCCAGGAAAAAATCATCGCACCGAATGCAGGCGCCGAGAACCCGAACCGCGTGGCGGCGTAGGCGGCCACGAGACCGGCAGCGAGCTCGACGAGCGGGTAGCGCAGGCTGATCTTCGTGCCGCAGCCCGAGCACCTGCCGCGCAGGACTGCGTAGGAAACCAGCGGGATATTCTCGAGCGCGGTGATCCTGTGCCCGCACTGCGGGCACGCCGAGCGGGGGACGATCAGGTTATAGCGTTCTGGAGCAACCGCGGCGGTTTTAGGAGGGGGTACGGGGGAACCTCCAGGTTCCCCTGTACCAAGCTCTTCGCATTGCTCCCGCCACTCCCGCTCCATCATCTTCGGCAGGCGGTGGATGACGACGTTGAGAAACGACCCTACGCACAGCCCGAACGCCAGGGCGACCCAGGGAAATACTGCGGCGTCGGTCAGCCCGGCGAGCGAAGCCATGCTTTGCGCATCAGACGGCCTGGCCCATTTTGAAGATCGGCAGGTACATCGCGATCACCATCACGCCGATCAGCAGGCCCAGAACCACCATGATCATCGGCTCCATCAGCGAGGCCAGCGCGTCGACGGCGTCGTCGACCTCGGCCTCGTAGAAGTCGGCGACCTTGCTCAGCATCGCGTCGAGGGCGCCGGTTTCCTCGCCGATCGACACCATCTGCAGCACCATGTTCGGGAACACCTTGGCGTTCACCATCGCCACCGTCAGCGCCGTGCCGGTGGAGACCTCGGCCTGGATCTGCCGGGTCGCGTTCAGGTAGACCCAGTTTCCCGCGGCGCCGCCGACCGAGTCGAGCGCCTCGACGAGCGGCACGCCGGCGGCGAACATCGTGGAGCAGGTGCGCGTCCAGCGCGCTACGGTCGCCTTGCGGATCAGCTCGCCGAATACCGGCATCTTGAGCGCGAGCCGGTCCATGAAAATCTGCACGGCCAGCGATTTTTTCCACAGCGCGAGGAAGCCGTAGACGCCGCCGAACGCAATGCCGAAGATCAGGTACCAGTACGCGACGAAGAATTCCGAGATGGCAAGCACGATGAGCGTGGGCGCGGGCAGGTCCGCGCCGAAGTTCGCGAACACCGTCTTGAACGCCGGGATCACGAAGATCATGATCACGGCCGTGATCACGAAGGCGACCACGATGATCGCGATCGGGTAGAACAGCGCCGACTTGATCTTGGACTTGATCGCGAGGGTTTTTTCCTTGTACGTCGCAAGGCGGTCGAGCAGGGTCTCGAGGATGCCGGCCTGTTCGCCTGCGGCGACGAGGTTGCAGAACAGAGGGTCGAAGTACTGCGGGTACTTGCGGAAAGCGGCTGCGAGCGGCGATCCGGTCTCGACCTCCATCTTCACGTCCATGAGGAGCTTGCCGACCGCGGGGTTCGAGGCGCCCTTGCCGACGATGTCGAACGCCTGCAGGAGCGGCACCCCGGCTTTCATCATCGTCGCGAGCTGGCGCGAGAACAGCGTTACGTCCATCTCGGAGACGCTGCCGCCGCCGCCCATCTTCTGCTTCTTGATCTTGGTGACCATGACGCCCTGCCGGCGCAGGGTGGCCTTGACGACGTTTTCGCCGGTGGCCTTGATGTCGCCGCGCACGGCCTTGCCGGCCTTGTCCTTGCCCTCCCATTGGAAAGTGATTTCCTTTGGGCCCTTGTCCTTGGTCGCTGCTGCAGTCGCCATCGTCCGTCCCTCGCTCTGTCGGGCCGTTTCTTATTCCCGTGCCGGGGAGCATAGCCCTGTTGCGGAACGCGGCGCGGTGACAAGCATCACGCGCGGGCCCTCAATCCGCGCGAGGATGATGCCTCGCGGGGGGATTTTTGTAAAGGCTCAAGTTTCGCGCATAACAGACTGAGGCAATTGGATTTTGAGGCTTCAAAATAGATCGAAAAGGGGCCTTTCTAGGCGTCGGCCAGGCCCTCCGGCAGCTCTACCGGCGGGCGGAACAGGCGCACGGATTTCACCGCGCGGCCCTGCGTGTGCAGGATCTCCATCGCAACGCCGGCGATGCGGATGCTCACGTCCGCTTCGGGGATGTCCTGCAGGTGCTCGAGAATCAGCCCGTTCAGCGTCTTCGGGCCGTCGACCGGCAGGTCCAACTCGAGCGCGCGGTTCAGTTCGCGCACCGACATCGCGCCGTCCGCCATCGCCGAGCCCGCGGCATCCCAGGCGACGGTGCCCGTGGCGCTGGGCATCGAGGTGGTGAACTTCCCGATGATCTCCTCGATGATGTCTTCCACCGTGATCAGGCCCATGAGTTCGCCATACTCGTCAACTACCAGGGCGATGTGCTCGGAGTTCTCCTGGAAATACTGCAGCTGGGCCAGCACCGCCGTGGACGCGGGGACGAAGTACGGCTCGTCGGCGAGGTCCTCGATCGCCTCGCGGGTCAGGTCGCCCGAATGGAGCAGCCCGAGGACCTTGCGCAGGTGGAGCACGCCGACCAGGTTGCCTTCGCGATCGCGGAACACCGGCAGGCGCATGTGGTAGGACGTGGCGAGCTGGCGGGCGACGTCCTCGAGATCCTCCTCGAGCGTGATCGACTCGATCTTGGCGCGCGGCAGCATGATGTCCTGCACCGTGATGCTGCCCAGGTCGAAGAGGTTGACGAGGATCGAGCGGTGCTTCTTCGGCATGAACTGGCCGGACTCGAGCACCAACGTGCGGATCTCGTCGGTCGAAAGCTGCTGGGGCTCGTTGCCTTTCGACGGGTCGATGCGCAGCAGCGCGAGCAGCCCGGCGACGAAGAGGTTCACGAACCACACCACCGGCGTGAAGAGTTTCAGGAGCGGACCGAGGACGTAGGAGAGCGGCAGCGCGACGCGCTCCGCATATGCCGCGCCGATCACCTTCGGGGTGATCTCGGAAAACACCAGGATCAGGAAAGTGACTACCAGCGTACCGATCCCGAGGGCGATCTCGCTTTCGCCGAACAGCTGGATCGTGATCACGGATACGAGAGTGGCCGCGGCTGCGTTGACGAGGTTGTTGCAGAGCAGGATCACCCCCAGCAGCCGGTGGGTCTGCGCGAGGAGGCCCGCGGCGCGCTTCGCGCCGCCGTGCCCCTGGCCGACGAGGTGCTTCAGCCGGTAGCGGTTGAGCGCCATCATGCTCGTTTCGGCAATCGAGAAGAAGGCCGAGATGGCGAGCAGCACGCCGAGCGCGCCGAACTGCCAGCTTAAGGGGATGTCGTCCACGGGTGCGCTTCCGGCGTGCCCTTGCGGCTAGACCCGGCCCAGCACGACTTCGAGCACGAAGCGGCTGCCGACATACGCAAGCAGCAGCATCACGAAGCCCAGCAGGGTGAACCGCAGCGCCATGCGGCCCCGCCACCCGTAGGCGTAGCGCCCGAGCAGCAGGATCGCGAAGGTGAGCCACGACAGGAGCGCGAACAGCGTCTTGTGGTCGAAGCGCAGCGCGCGCCCGAAGAGCGACTCGGAAAACACCAGGCCCGTGGCGAGCGTGAGCGTGAGGAGGATGAAGGCGAGGGCGATCAACCGGAACAGGAGCCGCTCGAGCGTGAGCAGCGGCGGCAGGCCCGCGAGCGGGCCGCTCAGTGGACCGCCCGGCCCGTCGCCTGCCGGCGCCTTGCGCATCCTGTGGAGCGACCGCTCGGCGAGCGCCATCAGCAGCGCATGCAGCATTGCCATAGTGAACACGCTGTAGGCCGCCATGCCGAGGATGAGGTGCAGCCGGAACTCGATCGACGCCGTGTGCGTCACGGCGAGGCCCGGGAACACCGCCGGCAGCGGCGCGGCGAGCGCCGCGAGCGGCAGCATCAACGGCTGCATGCCGTCGAGGCCGTAGAAGAGGCTCTCCACCCAGTAGATCGCGACGCCGAGCCAGAGCATCACCGACAGCGCCTGGCCGAAACCGAAGCGCAGCTGTTCGGGCGCTACGAGGTCCTGATGCAGCAGCCATCCGTGCAGCGCGATCGGAACGAGCAGCGCCGCGCGCTCCCACGCCATCATGCGGCCGGGCGCCTGCGCGCCGGCCCTCCAGCGCGTGCGCCAGAAGTGCAGCGCCAGCCCGCCGTACAGGGCGCTGACGGCGAGGTGAAGTACAATGTCCGGCATCCTTTGAGTCTACCAGAGCGCAGGTTTTTCCCCGCGCGACCCGCCCCCATGCTCGACAACCTGACCAACCGCCTTGCGCGCATCGTAAAGACGATCCGCGGCGAGGCGCGCCTGACCGAGACCAACGTCCAGGAAGCGCTGCGCGAAGTGCGCATGGCGCTGCTGGAGGCGGACGTCGCGCTGCCGGTGGTGAAGGATTTCGTCGCGGCGGTGAAGGACAAGGCGCTCGGCGAGGAAGTCATCGGCAGCCTCTCGCCGGGACAGGCGCTGGTCGGTGTCGTGCACCGCGAGCTCGCCCGCCTCATGGGCGAGGCGAATGTCCCGCTCGATTTCGCCACTACGCCGCCCGCGGTGATCCTCATGGCCGGCCTGCAGGGTTCGGGCAAGACCACCACCACGGGCAAGCTCGCGAAATACCTGCGCGAGCAGAAGAAGAAAGTGCTGGTCGTGTCGTGCGACGTGTACCGGCCCGCTGCGATCGAGCAGCTCAAAGCCGTCGCCGCGCAGGTGGAAGTCGACTTCTTCCCGTCCGACGCCGGCGAGAAACCCGCCGACATCGCGCGCGGCGCGGTGGAGTTCGCGAAGACTCACTACCACGACGTGCTGATCGTCGACACGGCGGGGCGCCTCGCGATCGACGAGGCGATGATGAAGGAGATCGCCGAGCTGCACGCGCAGCTCAAACCCATCGAGACGCTGTTCATCGTCGATTCGATGCAGGGCCAGGATGCGGTCAACGTGGCGCGGGTTTTCAACGAAGCGCTGCCGCTCACCGGCATAGTGCTCACCAAACTCGACGGCGACGCGCGCGGCGGCGCGGCGCTTTCGGTGCGCCATGTCACCGGCAAGCCGATCAAGTTCGTCGGCGTCGGCGAGAAACTCGCGGCGCTGGAGCCGTTCCACCCGGAGCGCATGGCCAGCCGGATTCTGGGCATGGGCGACATCGTTTCGCTCGTGGAAGAGGCGAGGAAGGGCGTCGACCAGGAAGCGGCGATGGAGCTCGCCGACAAGCTGCGCAAGGGCAAGGGCTTCGACCTCGAGGACTTCAAGGCGCAGATCACGCAGATGCGCAAGATGGGCGGCATGTCGGCGCTGCTGGATAAATTGCCCGCGCAACTGGCCGGGCAGGTGAACCCCGCGCAGATGCAGGACGACAAGCAGATCCGCAGGATCGAGGGAATCATCAACTCGATGACGGCCAAGGAGCGTGCCTACCCGGATCTCCTCAAGGCCTCGCGCAAGCGCCGGATCGCGACGGGCGCGGGCGTGCAGGTGCAGGAAGTCAACCGCCTGCTCAAGCAGTTCGAGCAGATGCAGAAGATGATGAAGCAGATGCAGAAGGGCGGCATGGCCAAGATGATGCGGGCCATGAAGGGGATGATGCCGGGGATGCGGTAGGGGACACGCGTACCGCCGACAAGGACAGGCCTATTGTTGTCAAAGTTGGTACAAAAAGTCCCCTGAGAGCCGCTCCAGAGTTTGGTTCTGAGAAATAATAGTCAAACTTTGTGCCCGTTTTGGCTTGACCGGGAATCAAAGCATTCCCGATATAGCTACACCCTCTCGTTCGAAACAGTTCAACTACTTGCAGCTATAGGAAATTAGCCGGACGCGAATGTCTTTGTGCAAATTTACTGCATAAATCAAATTATCCCAATGATGCTTACCGATTATCAGTTGCACGTTCCTATCTCCGCGTGACAATGCCACAGCAAGTGCTGTTTGGAGTCCAAGAAAGCTAATTGTGGGGACAATTCCGGCCCAATAGAGGCTGGTTCTAGTAACCTCCTCTTGCGTGAGCTTTTCAACTGCGGCGATTTTGGCAGCGCTGGAGTCGAAGCCAGGACTCTTGGCTAAAGCTTGTGCTGCTGCACCCGAGGACCCTAACTCGTTCACTAAGGCATTCGAATAATCGTTTAAGTACCTCACCGCGAATCCGTATATAGCCAATCCACTCCCGAGCAGTGCCCATTTTGCGTCTCTCGGATCAACTACTGGTGGTACTGAACCGGTTAGCGGCCGTGGACTTTTGAGTGGGCCCGATCCGTAGAACCCTTCTATAACGGCTGCATTCACTCCGCGTCGCGCTAAATCGAGCGAGGTCGAATAGAGTTGATCCTGACACTCGGTGAGAACTGCCTGGTCTTGCGTACTTCGATTCGCCAAAACGGGCGTTAAATGCCGCTGCAGAAGAACATGCACGGACACCAAATATGGATCTAGGTTTGGGTTCGAGTTGTCGGAGATTACTTTCGACTCAACAATCTGCCCGGGCTGAAGCGGTGGCGCGTCAGCTTTTGCAAATTCAATCCCGGCAAAACAATAAGCAAGGATGGCCGTGAAAATTTGAGCAAAGAAGAGCGCCTTAGTAAGAATCATGTTACCTCCTGATTCGAGTACGGTTGGGCGTACCAATCTGCAATTCCCCGCAGACTGCGACTTTACCTCTCAGACTTCCGCTTTGGCCAGAAGTCAGAATTCGCAGGGAAACTAAAGTCGACGCAGTTGGCACGAAGCCAATTTGGGCTCTTGGGAAAGTAGCACCAATACGCCACGGTCGAATCGCAGGCTGGTGATTCCGTCAGGAAACAATCGGAATGTCGCGGTGTGGATTGGCAAAGTCCATTTACAGTTTTTCGGGTTTGGGCAACTGAACGGCTCTGCCCGCTTCCATCCCTTCTTCGGTGAGTTCCCAGATGCCACGGCGCGAACCGCGGTCAATGAGGCCGCGATTCTTGAGCGCGTTACGTCCCCAGGTAATTGTGTTCTCCGCC
>JANNWA010000031.1:0-13592 GCA_031408275.1 Pseudomonadota bacterium | reverse complement strand
CGTCCCCGCGCCCCCCACCGGTCACCGGCCGCCCCTGGTGTGTCTGCGGCCCCCCCGGGGGGGCCGCCCCCCGCCCCCGGGGGGGGGGGCGGGGGGGGGGGGGGGGGGTCCCGCCACGTCACCACCCCGCCCCCACGGCCGGCTCGTCAAGCATGCCGGTGTCGATCCCCTTCAGCCAGTGGTCGAACCAACGCCGCATCTCGTTGACGAAGTCAACGCCCGGCCCGGGCGCGGGATAGTGTGGCGTGCGGTGCGCCCAGGGCCCGAGCAGGACCTTGCGCGGTCCCGTGAGGCCCTTGAGCATGCGCGGAACGCAAACGGCATAGCCCGGATCGGCCAATCCGCAGGACGCATACACCGCCGCGGTCATGTCCTTGTAGCGCTCGACCACCGACCCCGCCGCCCAGTAGTCGTCGCGGTCGGGGTGGCCCACCCAGCGCTCGATGCACGCCACCGAGTTCTCGACACGTTCCTTCCACGCGTCCCGCCACCCCGCGCCCACGTGCTCTGGATTCGGCGGCCGCGCATGCATGCCCAGCAGCGCCGTGCTGATCGTGAACCCGTAATGCAGCAGGCAGCCGCCGTGATACTTATTGGTATAGCGGTCGTCGGCCGCGTCCATCGGGATGATCGCGCGCAGTTCGGGCGGGTTGCGCGCTGCGACCTGCAGGCACATGTGGCCGGGCCACGAGAGGCCGGTCATCCCGACCTTGCCGGTGCACCAGGGCTGCCGCGCGATCCACGCGAGGGCCTCGAGCGCGTCCTCCACAAACTCGGTCGAAAACTGGTCGGGGGCGAGGCCGTCGGAGTCGCCGGTCCCGCGGCAATCGACTTTCACGCAGGCGTAGCCGTGGCCCGCGAGATTGCCGTAGGTGGTCGAATCGCGCACCGCCTGGATGTCGCTCTTGCGATACACGAAGAAATCCATGACCGCAGGCACCGTCTCGCCGGCGGGCATCTCGGGCAGCCACAGGCGCGCGGCGAGCCGCTTGCCTTCCTGGCCAGGACGCGACAGTGGGATCCAGCAGTTGCGGACCTCGCGCACCTGATGGGGAGACTCGTCCAGGATCTTCATGCTTGGCCTCGCGGAAAGTAACTCAATCGACGACGAAAGCGTCTTCCAGGCGCCAGCCCAGCGCGAGCTTGTCGCCTGCCCTGGGCACGGCCGCGTCGCCGCTGGAAGAGGCGCTGACCACCAGCTTGTCGCCGGCGTCGGATACCAGGTCGTACTCGGTCACCGGACCGAGATAGGTCACCGACTTCACCGTCACCGCAATGCTGTTTCCCGCCGCGCCCGATTGCGTCAGCACGGCGTGCTCAGGCCTGAAACACAAAGCCGCCGGCCCGCCGGCATGCGCGCCCGTGAATTGCAGCACGCTTCCGTTTGCCGCCTCGAAGCGGCCCGGGCCGGTCACGCGACCCTCGATGAAATTGCACTTGCCGATGAATCCCGCCACGAACCGCGACACGGGGCGCTTGTAGAGGTCTTCGGCCGAGCCCAGCTGCTCCAGCCTGCCCTGGTTCATGACGCCGATGCGGTCGGCGATCGCCATCGCCTCTTCCTGATCGTGGGTGACGAAGACCGAGGTGATCCCCGCCTGCCTCTGCAGTTCGCGGATCTCGGTGCGCATCTGGGTGCGCAGCTTGGCGTCGAGCGCCGAAAACGGCTCGTCCAGCAGCAGCACTTCCGGGTGGTTCGCCATCGCCCGCGCCAGCGCCACGCGCTGCTGCTGGCCGCCTGAGAGCGCCCGCGGCGAGCGTTCGGCCAGCGCCTCCATCTGCACCCAGCGCAGCATCTCCGTGACTCGCGCGGCGATCTTCGCCTTGTCCCAGCCGCGCACGCGCAGGCCGAACTCGACGTTCTTCGCCACCGTCAGGTGCGGGAACAGCGCATACCCCTGGAACACCATGCCGACATTGCGCTTGTGCACCGGCACCCGCGTCACGTCGCGCTCGCCGAACTTCACCGTCCCCGAGGTGGGCGCCACGAACCCCGCGATCATGCGCAGAGTGGTGGTCTTGCCGCAGCCGCTGGGCCCGAGCAAGGCCAGCAGTTCGCCGTCGCGGATCTCGATCGAAACGTCGTCCACCGCAGCGAGCGCGCCGTAGGTCTTGCGGATGTTGCTTAGGGTGACGCCGGCCATGGGACTAGAACACCTTTCCGAGTTTGACGAACCGATCCGACACGATCAGCGCCGTCCCTATGATGAGGATCTGCACGGTCGCTACCGCGGCGATCGTGGGGTCGAGGCTCCATTCGAGGTAGTTCAGGATCGCGATCGGCAGCGTGGTCTTGCCGGGCCCGACCAGGAAGAGCGATTTCTCCAGGTCGGAGAACGAGGCGATGAACGAGAACATGGCTGCGGCGATCATCCCGGGGCGGATGATGGGCAGCGTGACGTAGAGGAACGTTTGCAGCGCGTTCGCGCCCAGGCTACGGGCCGCCTCCTCGGAGACCGTGTTCGCGGACACCAGCGACGCGCATACCAGCCGCAGGGTCCAGGGGAGCGCCACCAGGGTATGCGCGATCACCAAGCCCGAAAAGGTCGCGGCCAGCTGGAAGGTGGTGAGGATCTCGAGTTCGATGAAATAGATGTAGACCGCCGCGCCGGCCACGATGGCCGGCACATACATCGGGGAAAGCAGGACCTGCCGGATGGTCTCGCGGCCCGGGAAGGGAAAGCGCTCAATGGCCAGCGCCGCAGGCACGCCGATGGCGAGCGACGCCACGGTCGCGCACAAGCCCACCTTGACGCTCATGAGGAACCCGTTGGCGAAATCGGCAATCTCGGAGGCGCGCGCGTACCATGAGATGGTATAGCCGGTGGGCGGGAACGCCAGGATCTTTTCGGAGAAGAAGCTCACCCAGACGATCGTCAGCAGCGGTGCGATCACGAAGGCGAAGATCGCCACCACCAGGGCAAGGAACGCCAGCCGCCCAAGGGAAAGCCCGCCCATGCTCAGAAGTACTTCCGGCTGAGGAACCGCGTGGAGAGCACCGTCAGCAGCAGTGTCGCCAGCATGAGGATGCAGGCGAGCGTCGAGCCGAACGGCCAGTTGTTGGCCTTCGCGATCTGGTCATACACCGCCGGTCCCATCATCTTGATGGTCGGACCGCCGATCAGCACGGGAGTGGCGTATGCGTTCATGGCCAGCGCGAAGGAGATCGCCGCGGCGGCGACCACCCCGGGCATGGCCAGCGGCAGCACGACCCCGAACACCGTGCGCAACGGGGAGTGCCCCAGCGACTGGCCTGCTTCCTCCAGGCTGGTGGGAATCGAGTCCATGACGCTCTGCAGCGTGATGATGGCGAACGGCAGCAGAACGGACACCAGCGCGATGACCACGGCCGTCGGGGTGTAGAGGATCTTGATCGGCTCCTCGATGAGGCCCACGCCCAGCATCACCGAGTTGGCCACGCCCTTGGTGCCCATTACGATCATCCAGGCTGCGGAGCGAACGGCGTTCCCCAGCAGCAGGGGCAGCATGGTCAGGATGATCAGCCAGCCGCGCAGGCGCTGCGACTCCACCCGCGAGATGTAATAGGCGACCGGAAACGCGAGCAGCATCACGATCACGGTGGACAGCGTTGCGATGTAGGCCGTGGTCGAGAGCACGTTCTGGTAGAACGGGTCTGCGACGGCCAGCATGTAGTTGCCCGGGCTGAAGACCCCGAGCATCAGCTTGACCGGGTCGTACTTGTCGAAGCTGTAACGAAGGATCAGCGCAAGGGGCGCGAGCAGGAACGCCGCCACCAGGACGAGCGCCGGCAAGACCAGTGCCGAACCGCCCCAGTTGCGGCCTTCCCGCATTTTTTCCGCGCTCACCGCCGCTCCGCCAGCCCGTGGTCAGGCGCTGATGAAATCCTTCTTCCACCAGTCGAGCCACTTGGTGATGTTCTCCGCCCAGTACTTGTGGTCGTAATAGTGCAGCGCCGCGGTCTGCGCCGGCGTGAACGCGATCTTGGCGCCGATTTCCCCGGGGATGCTGACCGCGGTGGTCGGGGGCGCGTAGAAGTTATCCGAACACAGGTTGCGCATGCCTTCCGGGTCGATCAGCGCATTCAGGTAGGCATGAGCGCCTTCCTTGTTGGCCGCGCGCTTCGGGATCACCACTCCGAACACCGTGTGGATGCCGCCTTCCTTGGGCGAGACCACGCGCACGTTGAGGCCGTCCTTCTGCCACTGCAGGCCGCGCGCCTTCCAGTTGCCCATCATCCAGATCTCTTCGGCCTTCAGCGCCGCCTGCGCCTGCTGATGCGAGGGATATACCTTGGGCTGCACCGCCTTCTTCCACTCGAGCAGCACCTTCTTGGCGCCCTCGAAGTTGTCCATCTTGCCACCGGCGACGATGCTCGCCACCTGCATGGCGGCGCCGTAATTCTGGTCCATCACACCGATCTTGCCCGCGTACTTCGGGTTCCACAGGTCCGCGTAGGACGTGACGGGATCCTTGATCTTGTCGACCAGGTAGACGATTTCCCAGGCGGAGTACAGCCAGGGCATGAAGTACGGCTGCTTCATCTTCGGGATCATGGTCGCGGCGTTCGGGATCTTCGAGTAATCGATCGTATCCAGGGCGTCCTGGACGTTCAGCGTGTAGGCTTCGCCATCGGCGAAATGGGCGACGTCGACCGTGCCGCGCGGCAGGCGCCTCTCGGCCAGGAGCTTGGTCATGCGCTGGGGCTGCTCGTTCAGGTCGCGCACGATGGTCCAGCCCTTGGCCTCGAGCAGCGGCGCCTCGATGTGCTTCACTGCGCGGCCGTTCCAGTCGCCGCCCCAGTTGGTGACGACGATCTGCTTGCTCTGCGCGAAAGACGGGCGCATGCCGAGCACGCCCGCACCCGCCACTGCCAGCCCTGCCCCTACGAACTGTCTGCGTTTCATGATTCCCTCCGTTTCTATGTAGTGGTAGTGGGTTACTTCCAGACTTGCTTGCACACGCGGTGGAAATTGCCCCCGAGGATGCCGCGAATGTCGGCCTCGGAGTAATTCTTCCTGCACATCAGTTCGGCCAGGTCCTCGATCTGCTCGGGCTGCACGAATTTGGTATGCCGGTTGGCCTTGCCGGCGTTGTCGGGCCAGGCCTCGGGATTGTCGTCGACGTACTTCCAGAAGGCGGCCACATCCTTCACGTAGTCCAAGCCGATGCCCGCGTGCTGCGGGCCGACCAGGCTCACGATATGGTCGAGGTGCCGGAACATGGACTCGCTGGTCGCTTCCATAGAGTCGATGAATTCGCCCAGGCCGTTGACCCCGATCACCCCGCCGGTCTCGGCGCACTTCCTGATTTGGTCGTCCCTGATGTTGCGGTAATGCGCGAACACCGAGTACGCGCAGCAGTGCGAGAAGATGCAGGGCGAGGTACTCGCCTCCATCGCCTCCATGCTCGTCCGGTAACCCGTGTGCGTGCCGTCCACCAGCATGCCGACGCGGTTCATCTCCTTGATCATTGCGAGGCCGAAGCGCGACAGCCCCGCGTCGGTGCGCTCGGCGCAGCCGTCGCCCACGAGGTTCTTCTGGTTGTAGGCCATCAGCATGTGGCGCACGCCCAGGCGGTAGAACACCTCTACCAGGCCCAGGTCGTTGGCCAGCACGTTGGTCCCCTGGAAATTGATCGTGATCGCGAGCTTGCCTTCCTGCCTCGCGCGGTCGACGTCGTCGATCGTGCGGACCAGCACGTACAGGTCCGGGTTCTTCGCGCAAACGGCGTAGACCCTGCTGATGTTGGCCAGCGCCCCCTCGGGGCCGAAGGTCTTGTCCCCGCCGAGCGTAAGCGAGACCAGGCCGAAGCCCGCCTTCCTGAACCGCGGCAGCGTGATCCCGTCGGTGGCGTGCTGCATGCCGTACGGGACCGTCATGTCCCACACCAGGGACGACCGGTAAATGGCGCGGGCCTTGTCGCTGATCTGCACTGATTCTGTCACTGGACCTGTTCTCCGTCCTAGGGTTGGTCGATTGTGATGCCGCGCGACTTCACCACCTTGCCATAGCGTTCCAGTTCCGCCCGCATGAATGCCGCAAACTCGGCCGGAGTATTGCCCACGACGCTCCAGCCCAGTCCGGCGATGCGCTGCGAGACCTCGGGAGCCTTGACGATCGCCACGATCTCGGTGGCGAGCCTGTCGCGCACGCTCGCTGGAATCCCGGCCGGCGCAAGCATGCCGTACCAGGATCCGCCATGCGCGTCCTGCACACCCTGCTCGGCAAACGTGCGCACGTCCGGCAGGGCTGGCAGGCGCTGCGACCCGCTGACCCCAAGCACCTTCGCCTTGCCCGCCTTGCGCTGCGTGTCGGCGCTCAGCGCGCCGGTCATCATCAAGTCGACCTGCGAACCGAGCAGCGCATTGAGGGCCGGCGCCGCGCCTTGATAGGGGACGTGCAGCAGGTTCATTCCCGCCGCGGATTCGAGCACCGCGAAGCTCACATGCGCCGTGCTCCCGGTGCCCCAGGTGGCGTAGGTGATCTTGCCGGGCTGCTGTTTCGCCGCCGCAACGAGCTCGCGGACATCGGACTGCTCGAGGCCGGCGCGCGCGATCAGCACGAATGTCACGATGCCTACCAGGGAAATCGGCTCGAACCCCTTCATCGCGTCGTATGGCAAAGTCTTGTACACGTGGGGATTGATCGAATGCGTATCGGCGGTGCCGAAGATCAGCGTGTAGCCGTCGGGCGCCGACTTGGCGACGTAGCTCGTGCCTATGGTGCCGTTGGCTCCCGGCCGGTTCTCGACCGTCACGGGTTGGCCGAATTTCTGCGCAAGCCGCTCGGAAATCACCCGCGCGGCCGTGTCTGTCGTGGACCCCGGCGGCCATGCCACAACGACCTTGATCGGCTTGTCCGGATACTGCGCCTGCGCGGCACACACGCACGAAAGCATCGCCAGCACAGCCATCGACATGGCGCGGAGGAATACTGTCAAACGATTCTCCCGCATAGACGTCTCCCGATGACTGCGAACCGCAATTAAAACAGCTTAACGAAAGCGTCTCTCCGCGTTTTGTGATTTTGCGACATCTTTATGCACTTTAGCGAAACACCTCAGGCCGACCGGCGCAGGCTCGAGGGCCGCACCTTGAAATGGTTCGTGAACGCACGGGAAAAGTGCGAGCAGTCCCCGAAACCGCACTCGAACCCGACATCGGTCACCGAAAGGTCGGTGTGCTCGATCATCCAGCGCGCGCGGGTGAGCCGCAACTGCAGCCGGTAGTCCCGCGGCGTGAGGCCGACGTCGGCGGCGAACTTCCTTTCCAGCTGCCGCATGCTGATGCCCAGCGCCGCCGATACTTCGGTGAGCGGATCGGGCTGGCCGAGCTTCTGCTCGATCAACAGCATTGCCTGGCGCACCACGCTGTCGTGCGACTGGCGCGTGACGACCGACTCCGGCTGAGGGGTATTGGCGGGCAGCGGCTGGTCCTCGATCATGATGCGCAGGCTCTTGCTGGCCAGCGCCCGGCCGCAATGCTTCTCGATGATGTAGGCGGCCAGGTGGACCACGCTGGTGCCGCCGGCGCAGGTCATGCGGTCGCGGTCCACGATGAACATCCGGTTGGTGATCATGCCCTGGCCCGGGAACTCGGCGACGAATTCCTCGCGGTGGAACCAGCTCACGCAGGCGACGTACCCTTCCAGCAACCCGGCCCGGGCCAGCACGAACGAGCCGGTGCACAGGCCCACCAGCGCCACTCCCGCGCGCGCCGCTGACTTGAGGAAGGGGTAGGTGCCGGGGAGGACTTTCTGCCCGCCGTGCAGCAACCCGCCCACGACCACGATGTAGTCGTACCTTTCGGGATCCTCCATTTCAGCCCAGGGCTGGACCGCGGCGCCGCAGCTCGACGCAACCGCCCCCCCCGGTTTGCCGATCACGCTCCATTCGATTTCGATCGGCCGGCTGCGGTCCCCCTCGTCGGCCGCGAGCCGCAACGCGTCGACGAACCCGGCAAAGGCCGTCAGGGTGAAGTTGGGCGCGAGCAGGAACCCCACCCGCAAGCGGGGAGATGCGTCCGCACCGGGCGGGACGATGACTTTCCGGGCCTGGCTGTTCCTGCGCATGTTCCCGCCCTGAATTGGCATCTATGGAGTTGTCGCATAGGTTAAACATTCTGTCGCTTAAATGAAAGTGCTGGCCGGAGGCAATGACTAGCATTCCGGCAGGAACCCACCGCATGCAACGCTTCTCCCTGCTCAGCCTCCTGCAAAACTCGCTTTCGGGCCACACCGGCTGGAAGCCGTTCTGGCGCGACGCCGCACCGAAACAACGTTACGACGCCATCATCATCGGCGGCGGCGGGCACGGCCTCGCCACCGCGTACTACCTCGCGAAGAACCACGGCCTGACCAACGTCGCCGTGCTCGAAAAAGGCTGGATCGGGGGCGGCAACACCGGCCGCAACACCACCATCATCCGTTCCAACTACCTGTGGAACGAGAGCGGCGCGCTGTACGAGCACTCCCTCAAGCTCTGGGAGGGCCTCAACGAGGACCTCAACATCAACCTCATGTTCAGCCAGCGCGGCGTGATCAACCTCGCCCACAACCTGGGTGACGTGCGCGAGGGCATCCGCCGCGTCGAGGCCAACCGGCTGAACGGGATCGACGGCGAGTGGCTGACGCCCGAGCAGGTCAAGGAATTCTGCCCGATCATCGACATCTCGAAGACCGCGCGCTACCCCGTGATGGGTGCAACGCTGCAGCGCCGGGGCGGCACGGCGCGCCACGACACGGTCGCCTGGGGCTACGCGCGCGCCGCGGACAGCCTCGGCGTGGACATCATCCAGAATTGCGAAGTCACCGGCATCCTGCGCGAGGACGGCCGGGTGACGGGCGTGCGCACCAACCGCGGCACGATCATGGCCGGCAAGGTCGGCGTGGTCGCCGCGGGCCATACCTCGGTGCTCGCCTCGATGGCCGACATCCGCCTGCCGCTGCAGAGCCACCCGCTGCAGGCGCTGGTCTCGGAGCCGATCAAGCCCATCCACCCTTGCGTGATCATGTCGAACGCAGTGCACGTGTACCTCAGCCAGTCGGACAAGGGCGAGCTCGTGATCGGCGCCGGCATCGACGCGTTCAACTCGTACAGCCAGCGCGGGTCGTTCCACATCATCGAGCACCAGATGGCGGCGCTGATCGAGTTGTTCCCGATCTTCAGCCGCGTGCGCATGATGCGGACCTGGGGCGGGATCGTCGACGTCTGCCCGGACGCCTCGCCCATCGTCTCGAAGACGCCGGTGAAGAACCTCTTCATCAACTGCGGCTGGGGCACGGGCGGGTTCAAGGCCACGCCGGGCTCGGGCTGGGTGTTCGCCCACACCATCGCCACGGGCGAACCGCACCCGCTCAATGCCGCCTTTTCGCTGGACCGGTTCACGAGCGGCGCGCTGATCGACGAACACGGCGCCGCAGCCGTAGCACATTGACCGGGGCGCACTGAGATGCTGAAGATTGCCTGCCCGTGGTGCGGGGAACGCGAGGAGATGGAGTTCTCCTACGGCGGGCAGGCGCACATCGCCTACCCCAAAGACCCGCATGCGCTGTCCGACGAGCAATGGGCGCAGTTCGTGTTCATGCGCGACAACCCCAAGGGCGCGTTCCTCGAGCGCTGGGTTCACAGCCACGGCTGCCGCCGCTGGTTCAACGTCGCGCGCCATACCGTGACGCACGAGATCAGCGCCGTCTACAAGCCGGGCGAGCCCCCGCCCGCGGGCAGCCGGTGAGCGCCGCGATGGGAAGCAACGCGCGCATTGCCGGCGCCGGCCGCATCGACCGGATGCTGCCGCTGGACTTCACGTTCAACGGCCGGCGGCTGCAAGGCTATGCGGGCGACACGCTGGCCTCGGCGCTGCTCGCCAACGGCATCCATCTGGTTGCGCGCAGCTTCAAGTACCACCGGCCGCGGGGCATCTTGTCCGCCGGCAACGAGGAACCGAACGCGGTGGTCCAGCTCGAACAGGGGCCGTACACCGAGCCCAACCTGCGCGCCACCGAGATCGAGCTGTATGGCGGCCTTTCGGCGTCCAGCGTCAACTGCTTTCCCAGCTTGGAGTTCGATTTCGGGGCGATCAACGGCCTTGCCTCCTCGATCCTCGTAGCGGGCTTCTACAACAAGACCTTCATGTGGCCCAGGAGCTTCTGGAAGAAGGTCTACGAGCCGATCCTGCGCGCGGCCGCCGGCCTGGGTGTCGCGCCCGACGCACCGGACCCCGACACCTACGACCGCATGCACTGGCACTGCGACGTGCTCATCGTAGGCGCCGGCCCGGCCGGGCTCTCGGCCGCCCTCCAGGCCGGGCGGCAAGGCGTGCGCACCGTATTGGTTGAAGAAGCGCACGAACTCGGCGGCAGCCTGCTCTCGCGCCCCGCAGAAATCGACGGGCTGACCGGCGCCGCATGGGCCGCCCGCGCGGCGGAGGAACTGGACGCACTGCCCAATGTGCTGGTGCTCAATCGCACCTCTGTGTTCGGCTACTACGACCACAACTACCTGATGGCGGTGGAACGGCGCACCGACCATCTCGGACCCGGCCGCACCCCGGGCGTGGCGCGCAAGCGCCTCTGGCATTTCCGTGCCAAGCGCGTGATCCTCGCCACCGGCGCGCACGAGCGGCCCATCGTCTTCGGTAACAACGACCTGCCCGGCATCGTGCTTGCGAACGCGGCGGGCACCTATGCGACGCGCTACGGCGTTTCGCTCGGCGAGCGAGGCGTCGCATTCGTCAACAACGACCACGGATTCGCCCTTGCAGTGGAGACACACGCTGCGGCCGGCAACGTGCCTACGATCGTCGATGCGCGCGACGCCGTTGGGGACGCGCTCCTGCGCCGCGCCTCGCAAGCCGGCATCCAAGTGCTGCGCGGGTCGGTGATCACCTTCGCCCACGGCGGCAAGCGCGTCGAGAGCGTCGATGTCCGCCCGGTGAAAGGCACGGGCATGGCGCGCATCGCATGCGACCACGTCCTGGTGTCCGGCGGCCTGAGCCCCGCGGTCCATCTCTACAGCCAGGCGCCCGGAAAGTTGCGCTATGACGCGCAGCTCGCCTGTTTCCTGCCGGACCAGTGCATACAGGCGGTCGAGGTCGCGGGAGCGCTCAACGCGCGGTTCCTCGTCGGGTCCGCTCTGGCGGATGGCACCTCGGCCGCGCAGCGCACCCTTTCGGCGCTGGGGCATCCCGCACCGGCCACGCCGCCCGTTCAGGCCGGGGACGAACTGCACATCCAGCCGCTTTGGTCCGTGCAGTCCCTGCTCGGCGAAACGCTGCCGGGCAAGCACTTCGTCGACTACCAGAACGACGTCTCCGAGCGCGACATCCTGCTCGCCTCGCGCGAGGGATTCCGTTCGGTCGAGCATGCCAAGCGCTACACCACCACCGGCATGGCGACCGACCAGGGCAAGACTTCCAACGTGGTGGGACTCGCCATCCTCGCCGGGTCGCTGGGCAAATCCATCCCCGAAGTCGGCACCACGACCTTCCGCCCGCCGTTTACGCCGGTCACGTTCGGCGCCCTCGCCGGGCGCGACCGGGGCACGCTCTCCGACCCGGTGCGCATGACCCCGATGCACGCGTGGCATGCGACCAACGGCGCGGTGTTCGAGGATGTGGGCCAGTGGAAGCGGCCTTGGTATTTCCCCCACGCGGGCGAGGACATGCACGCTGCGGTCGCGCGCGAGACCAAAGCGCTGCGCACCACCGCCGGGGTCATGGACGCGACGACCCTGGGCAAGATCGACATCCAGGGGCCGGACGCCGCGGAGTTCCTCAACCGCGTCTACACCAATGCCTGGACCAAGCTCGCCGTGGGCAGCTGCCGCTACGGCGTGATGTGCAAGCCGGACGGCATGGTCATGGACGACGGCGTGACCGCGCGCCTGAGCGAGCACCACTTCCTCATGACCACCACCACCGGCAATGCCGCGCGCGTGCTCGACTGGCTGGAGGAATGGCTGCAGACCGAATGGCCGGACCTGAAAGTCTATTGCACTTCGGTCACCGAACAGTGGGCGACGACGGCCGTGGTCGGGCCGAACGCGCGCAAGATCCTCGAGGCGCTGGCGCCGGACATGGATTTCTCCAACGCCGCCTTTCCGTTCATGACGTTTCGCGAGGGCGTGGTCGCAGGGCTGGAGGCGCGCGTGTTCCGCATCAGCTTCAACGGCGAGCTCTCCTACGAGATCAACGTGCCCGCATGGCACGGCCTCGCGCTCTGGACGGCCGTGATCGAGGCCGGCCAGCCGCACGGCCTCACGCCTTACGGCACAGAAACCATGCACGTGGCGCGTGCCGAGAAGGGCTACATCATCATCGGCCAGGAAACCGACGGCACGGTCACGCCGCACGACGTGGGCCTCGAATGGGCGGTATCAAAGCAAAAGGACTTCATCGGCAAGCGCTCCTTTGCCCGGGCCGACACCAGCCGCCCGGACAGGAAGCAACTCGTCGGCCTGCTTCCAAAGGACAAGTCCTTCGTGGCCGCAGAGGGCTCGCACCTCGTGAGCGGCCCCGGGCGCGCGGCCTTCGATCCGGCAAGGGGCAGCCCGTCGATCGGCCACATCACTTCCAGCTACCACAGCCCCAACCTCGAATCCGCTTTTGCGCTGGCGTTGATCACCAACGGCCGGGCGTTGCACGGCCAGACCGTCCACTGCGTGCATGCGGGCGGGCTGCAACCGATGCAGGTGGTGGACCCCGTGTTCTTCGACAAGGAAGGAAAGCGCCGTGACGGCATCGACTGAGCGCAGCTCGCCCCTGGCGGAGTGGTCCGCGCGGTTCGCGGCGACCGGCGAACGGCCGGACGCCTTCACCATCCGCGAAGTGCGCTCCGCCACCCAGGTCAACCTGCGCGGCAATGCGGCCGATGCGGCATTTGCCGAAGCGGTGCGCGCTGTGCTCGGGTGTGCGCTGCCCACGGACGCAAACACCTGGAACGAAGGCAACGATTGCGCGACACTTTGGCTCGGGCCGGACGAATGGCTGGTCGTGGCGCCCGAAGGACACAACGCTTCCCTGTCCGTGGCCCTGCGCGCTGCGCTCAGGAGCATTCACCATGCGGTGACCGACGTCTCCGCCAACCGCACGATCATCGAAATTTCCGGCCAGCATGCCCGCCTGGTTCTTGCCAAGGGATGCCCGCTCGATCTGCACGGCAGCGCGTTCGGCCCGCCGCAATGCGCGCAGACCCTGCTCGCCAAGGCGCAGATGATCCTGCAGTGCATCGACGCGCGCCCCACGTTCCGCATCTTCGTGCGCATCTCGTTCGCGTCCTACGTGGGGGAATGGCTGCTGGACGCGGCGGCGGAATGCGCCGCGGCCCGCGACCTGGACACGCAGCGCATCGCCAGACGAGTGAGCTGAACAGAGCGACCCGACCCGCCAAGGAGGCATGGCCATGAGCAAGATCACGGTGTTCCCAGCACGCAAGGTCATCACCATGGACCCGGGCCGGCCCGTGGCCGAGGCCGTCGCGGTCATGGACGGGAAAGTACTCTCCACCGGCACGCTGGAGTCGATGCGACCCTGGCTTTCGCGCCACGAGTACGAGATCGACACGACGCTGTCCGACAAGGTCATCCTGCCCGGCCTCATCGACCCGCACACGCAC
>JANNWA010000030.1:0-1654 GCA_031408275.1 Pseudomonadota bacterium | reverse complement strand
CATCAGCGCGGCGCCGGACGACGCGGCGCGGGCGACCGACGGCGGCGCCGCGCCTTCAGGTCACTGGCGATTGACCAGGACCTTCTTGATCCAGCCACTGGCCGAACCACCCTGCACGTTCAGGAACCCGTTCTGCTCCGGCCCGATGACCACGAGCTCCTCGCCGCGCTGCAGCGTCGCGACCGACTGCGCGGCGTCGGAGGCGCTCGCGAGCAGCTTGACGTTCGCGATCTTCGGCACCACCACGTCGCCCTCGTTGAAGACCGGGCCGGCGGCGAGCTTGCCGCCCGCGGCCGCTTCCTGCTTGAGCGTGCCCACGTTGCGCTGCAGGCTCTCGTCGCCCTTCACCGCGCGCGCGATCTGGTTGTAGTTGTCGAGCAGCGCGGCCGAGATGATCTTGCCCTCGTTGGTGTTGCCGTAGCCGCCGAGCGCGCCGCCAACGCCGCCGCCGAACAGCGCGCCGCCAACGCTCAGGTCCGCCTTGCGCGTGCTGCCCTGGGCCGCGGCCACCTGCACCGACGAGCGCGCGTCGGTGAGCAGCAGGCTGGTCTGCGCTTCCTTGAACTTGAGGCCGCCCGCCAGCGCGCCGAGCGCGGCATTGCGACCGCCGAGCAGGCCGCCCAGCGCGCCGCCGACGCCGCCGGCGTTGTTCTCGGAGAACGCCACCTGCGGCGTCAGGATGAAATCGGCGGCGACCATCTGGCCCTTGCCCATGTTCGAGCCGGCGCGCGACTCGCCGGAGGCCGCGAGTTCGCGCTCCTGCATCGTGTTCTGCATGCCGACGCCGCGCTCGACCACGATGAAGCAGTTGGACTGCTGGATCATCATGCGCAGCAGGCCGGTCGGCGAACCCAGGCCGTAGCCGCGCAGCGAGGCCGAGACATAGTCCTGCGGCTCGACGACCGCGACCGCGCCCATCGGCTTGTCGCATTTCTCGACGCCCGAATCGCCGGTGGAACCGCCGGTACCGGCGCCGCCGGTGACCTTGCCGCTCGCGCCGCCCTGCTTGTAGCCCGTGACCTGCGCCTGCGCGGCGCCCGATGCCATGAGGCCGGTCAGTACCAGCGCCAGGCCCATTGCCGCAGTCGCGACCGATTGCTTCGACCCCTTCATTGCCGTCCTCCTTCGTATTGCCCGCCGCAGTCGTCCGGTCGACCCCTGCCCACCGGCTGGAACGCGCGACCCGGGCGCCTGGAGTATAGCCACCGCACCGAGGTTCACTCCCGCATGCCGATGCCGCGGTTCATCAGTTCCACCGCCACCCAGAACATCGCCACCGTGGCCAGCGACATGATGCCGAAGGCGAGCCCGACGTTGACGTCGGAGGTGCCGAGGAATCCGTAGCGGAACGCGTTGACCATGTGCAGCACGGGGTTCACGACCGAGAGTCTCTGCGCCCATTCGGGCAGCAGCGTGATCGAGTAGAACACCCCGCCGAAATAGGTCAGCGGCGTGAGGATGAAGGTCGGGATCCAGTTGACCTGGTCGAAGTTCTTGGCGAACACGGCGTTGATGAAGCCGCCGAGCGCGAAGATCGCCGAGGTCAGCAGCACCGCCGCGAGGATCGCGAAGAAGTGGTGGATCTGCAGCTGCGTGAACAGCAACGACACCACCGTGACCACCGCGCCGACCAGCAGGCCGCGCAGCATGCCGC
>JANNWA010000029.1:0-6168 GCA_031408275.1 Pseudomonadota bacterium | reverse complement strand
CCAGCGACGGCTACCTCGCCGTTCTACCGTATACGGACGAGAACTGGCGCGCGCTGTTCACGCTGGCCGGCAGGCAGGAACTCATCGCCGACCCGCGCTTCGCCACCCTGGCGTCCCGCGTCAAGAACACCGACGCGTTGTACGCCCTGCTCGCGGAGATCGTCGCCACGCGCACCACTGCCGAGTGGCAGCGCCTGCTCGACGAGGCCAACGTGCCCGTGATGGCGGTGAGGACCAAGGAAGACCTGCTCGAGGACGAGCAACTGGCCGCGAGCGGCTTCTGGCGTTTCGTCGACCACCCCACCGAAGGCCGGCTGCGCATGACCGACCCGCCCATTCGCTTCAGCGCGACGCCTTCCACGATACGCCGCATGCAGCCGCTGCTTGGCGAGCAGAGCGCCGAGGTGCTCGCCGAGGCGGGTTACTCCCGGCAGGAGATCGAGGCCCTGATCGCGGCCGGCGTCTCTCGCGCCAGCGCACAGGACACCAGTTCAACCAAGGAGCACAAACCATGAAGTACCCCATGAGCCTGGAAGGCCAGAACATCCTCGTCACGGGCGCCGGCCAGGGCATCGGCGAAGCGGTCGCGCGCCTGGTCGTCGAGCTCGGCGGCAAGGCCATCCTCGTCGACGTGCAGGGCGACAAGGTGAACGCGCTGGCCGGCTCGCTCGGCGGCAGCGCCGAAGCGTATGTCGGCTCGGTCGCCGATCCGGCATTCGTGCAGGACATGGTCGCGCAGGCCGTGAAGAAGAACGGCGCGATCCACGGCCTGGTCAACAACGCCGGCATCGTGCGCGCGGCCATGATCGCCAAGATGTCGCGCGAGAGCTGGCAGCAGGTCATCGAGGTCAACCTGTCGGGCGTCTTCTACTGCCTGCAGGCAGTGGGGCGGCACATGCTGGAGCGCGCCGAGGCCGGCGACAAGGGCCCGGCCTCGATCGTCAACATCTCCTCGGACGCGGGCCGCCGCGGTACGGTCGGCCAGATCAACTATGGCGCGGCGAAGTCGGGCGTCATGGGCATTACGATGAGCGCGGCGCGCGAGTGGGGCGCGAAGGGCATCCGGGTCAATTCGATCTGCTTCGGCGTGGTCGAGACCGAGATGACCGAGACGATCCGCTCGGACAAGTTCCGCGAGCGTGTGCTGTCGCAGGTGCCCATGGGGCGCTTTTCCGATCCCCGGGAAGTCGCGCCGCCGGTGTGCTTCCTGCTTTCGCCCGGCGCGAGCTACATCACCGGCCAGCACCTTTCGGTGAACGGCGGCTATACGATCGGCGTCTAACGCCGGCCCCACCAGGAGACTCCCCATGGAATTTTCCCGCGTCAAACTAGATATCGACGGCCCAGTCGCGACGATCACGCTCAACCATCCCGAGGTGCTCAACGCCACCTCACCTGAGATGCTGGCGGGCCTGGGCGCGGCGCTCGACGTGATCGAAGCGCCGGGGAGCGACGTACGCTGCATCGTCCTGACCGGCGCCGGCAGGGCGTTTTGCGCCGGCGCGAACCTGCAGGGCCGCGGCGACGGCGGCGGGAAAAAGGAGGCGGGCGCGGAACTGGAGTCGCTCTACCACCCGATGTTGCTCCGGCTGCGCGGCCTAACTTGTCCGATCGTGAGCGCGGTCAACGGTGCGGCCGCCGGGATCGGCATGAGCTTCGCGCTGATGGGCGACCTGGTGCTCGCCGCGCGCTCGGCCTATTTCCTGCAGGCGTTCCGCAGGATCGGCCTGGTGCCCGACGGCGGCTCGACCTGGTTGCTGCCGCGACGGATCGGCACCGCGCGCGCCCTGGAGTTATCCCTGCTCGGCGAGAAACTGCCGGCGGACACGGCGCTCGCCTGGGGGCTCATCAATCGCGTCTACGACGATTCCGCGCTTGCGGGCGAGGCGCTGGCGCTCGCGCGCAACCTCGCGAGCGGCCCGACGCTGGCGCTCGGGATGATGCGCAGGCTTTACTGGGAAAGCCCCGGGAACTCGTTCGAGGACCAGCTCAGCCTCGAGGCCCGCAGCCAGCGCACGGCTGGCGCAACCGCGGACTTCAAGGAAGGCGTGGCGGCGTTCCTCGAGAAGCGGCCCGCCAGGTTCCGCGGCGAATAGCGAATCGCCCCAAGCATCCCCATGCGTACACCGACACCAGTTCCAACCCATTCCTCGAAAGCCCGGCGAGCCGGTCCGCAGTCGGTGGGGCGGATCTTTTCGATCCTGGACGCGATCGCGGGCAGTCGCACCGGGGCCACATTGTCGGAGCTCGCCGTGATCGCCGGTGCGCCCAAGACCAGCCTGGTCGGATTGCTCGCCGGCCTGACCGTCGAGGGCTGCCTGGTACGCGAACAGTCGGGGCGATACCTGCTGGGGCCGCGCGTTCATTCGCTGGCACTGCAGGCGATGGCCGGGCGCGAACTATTGATGCTTGCGCGGCCGATCCTGCTTCGCCTGGTCGAGGCGACCGGGGAGACCGCCGTGATCGGCGCAGTGGCCCCGGATGCGGACCTGGCGATCTACCTGGACAAGGTGGAGAGCTCGAACCCGATTCGCTACGCGGTGACGGTAGGCGAACGCCGCGAACTGTACTGCACCGCGATGGGCAAGGCGCTGCTGGCCCATTTCGAGCCCGAACGCCTGAAGAAGTACCTCAAGTCCGGTCTCCGGGAGCGATTCACCACGACCACGATAACCGGCGCGGCCGACCTGATTGCGGAAATGTCGCGCATCCGGCGAGAGGGCATTGCGCGCACCAACGGCGAGCGCGTAACGGGCGCGAGCGCCCTGGCCGTGCCCATATTCGGAAGCGGCGGCACGGTGGTCGCGGCCCTGCTGATCGCCGGCCCTTCGGAGCGGATGCGGGCGAATGTGAAGAGCAACGAACGGTTCCTGAGGAACGCGGCGGCCGAATGCACCCGCCTTGCCGGCGGCAACCCACCGGCCCTGGCGCGGAAATGAAATTTCCCGATCGATTAATGAGGAGTTAAAGGATGGGCCCCCTGAAAGGCATGCGTATCGTCGAGTTCGGCGGGATCGGTCCCGGCCCCATGGCCGCCATGCTGCTCGCCGACATGGGCGCGACCGTCCTGCGGGTCGAGCGCCCGGCACCGAGCGGCCTCGGATTGGAGCGGCCGACGCGCTTCAACTTCCTCAATCGCGGGCGCCGATCGGTGGTGCTCGACCTGAAGCGCGCCGAAGGGATCGACCTCGCGCTGTCGCTGGTCGGAAAGTCCGAGGGAATGATCGAAGGCTTTCGTCCCGGCACGATGGAGCGTCTCGGGCTGGGTCCTGACGTGTGCATGCGGCACAATCCGCGGCTGGTGTACGGCCGGGTCACCGGTTGGGGCCAGGACGGGCCGCTCGCGCACGCGGCCGGGCACGACCTCAACTACATTGCGCTGTCTGGCGCGCTCGACGCGATCGGCCGTCGCGACCAGCCGCCTACGCCGCCGCTCAACCTGGTGGGCGACTACGGCGGGGCCGTCTATCTCTGCATGGGCATGCTTGCAGCGATCATCGAGGCACGGCAGAGCGGGCTGGGGCAGGTGGTCGATGCCGCGATGGTGGATGCGGCTACCTCGCTCATGGCCTCGACGTACGGCCTCAAGGCTGCGGGAATGCACGACGGCCCGCGCGGCACGAACCTGCTCGACTCGGGGGCGCCCTACTACGACGTGTACGCGTGCTCAGACGGAAGGTATGTTTCGATTGCGCCGATCGAGGCGAAGTTCCGCGACGAGCTCTTCGCGCTGATCGGCCTGCCTTCGGACTGGTCCGCCCGCGCAACGGACAGGCAGAGCTGGCCGGCCCTCCGGGCGGAACTGGCGGCCCGCTTCATGAGCAATACGCGCGCCCACTGGTGCGAGCTGCTTGAAGGGACCGATGCCTGTTTCGCGCCGGTGCTGTCGATGGCCGAAGCCCCGCACCACGCGCACCAGCACACACGCAGTGGGTTCGTCATGATCGGCGGCGTGCCGCAGCCCGCTCCCGCGCCGCGGTTCAGCCGCACCCCGAGCGCCGTACCGACGCCATCCGAGTCGCCCGGCGAAACCAGCGATGCCGCGATGCGCGAATGGGGATTCGTCGACAGCGAGATCGAATCTCTGAGGCGCAGCGGCGCGCTGCTCGTGCGCAGCGACGGCGGATAGAAGTTGACGTACTAATCAACACTTAGTACTATTTGTTGATGAATATATCAACAACTGCACTTCGCTCCTCCCGCCTCGTGGCGCAGATGGCCCCGGCGGCCAGGGCAAGATTCTCAACGGACTCAGAGTGGGCCAAGGCCTCGGGGCTGCCGAAAGAAACCCTGTCCAGGCTGAAGAGCCAGGCCTCCTGCGATTGGCGCACGCTCGCCGCGCTCGCGCAAGCGGCCGGGGTGGCCCTTGTCGTGGCGCCGGCAGACGCAGTGGTTGGAGCGCATTTCCCAGCCCGCTTCAGCCGAACGCTTGAGGACGACCTGCTGGACTTGTCCGCATCGGGAAACCTCGACCCCGCTGCCTGGCGAGCGCGCGGGCCGGGCTTTTTCATGGGCGGGCTCGCCGTCATGCTCGCCAGCGCCAGGGGCTTCGAGCGCGAACGCTACATGCGCCTCGCCGAAGAACTGCACCCGGGCGTATCCAACCCCGAGGTCTTCGGAACCTGGCTCACGCGATCACCGGTGCGCGCGTCCCGGTTTCTTCCCATGGCGAGAAAGCGCAAGCACCTGGCGTAAACGCGATGAAGGTGACGAAGAAACCGGGTGTTCCTGACGCGTACGAGGCGGCGTTCAACGAGGTCCTCCTGCGGGTCCAAAAGCAGATCTCCGGGTCCAACCCGGGCGCGTTGCCAGTCAAGATGTATATCGCGGGCGGGGCCGCGCTCCACCTGTTGACCGGGGAGCGGGTGACCGAGGATGTCGACGCGACATTCTCCAAACGCGTGCTCTTCGACGACGCGATCGAAGTCTCCTATCGCGACCCGGACGGACGCGCCCGTCTCATGTATCTCGATCGAAACTACAACGATACCCTCGGGTTGCTGCACGAGGACGCCTACGCAGACTCGCAGCCGTATGACGCGCCAGGCATAGACAAGGCACTGCTCGAAGTCTGGGTGCTCTCCCCGCTGGACCTCGCTGTCTCCAAGCTCTCCCGATTCTCGGAGGCGGACCGCGGGGACATCGAGCTCCTTGCGAGAAAGGATCTGCTCGATTCCACTGCACTACGCAAAAGGGCGGAGCACGCCCTGCAGGGCTATATCGGGAACACGGGCCCGGTCAAAGCATCGATCGACGTCGCGTGCCGGCTGGTGGAGTCCCTGGTCCCTAAACGGCATAAGTCAAAACTGAAATAGGAAGTCCAATCCGCTTTGGCCGAGGGCGGCCGAGCCACTCACTGCATGAGCGCCGGGGCCGGCAGGATCCCGCGTTCGGCGCCGATGTCCCAGATCTTGCGTGCCGCACTTGCCGCCTTGCGCATGACGGCGGCTTCGTCCGCCTTGAGGAATTTTCCGTCGCGCATGACCGGCTCGCCGTGCACCATCACAAACGCGATGTCGCCGGCGTGCCCCTTCCAGACGAGGTTCTTGATCGGATCCCACACCGGCTGCAGGTGCGGCTTGAAGAGGTCGAACACTAAAAGGTCCGCTTTCGCGCCGGCCGCCACGCGCCCCAGGTCTGCCCGCCCCAGCGCATTCGCCCCGACGAGGGTGGCGGCGCGCATGAGTTGGTGCGCCGTTCCGGTATGCGCCTTGTGGAAGAACTGCTTCGACAGGAGCCCGGTGACGCGCAGCTCGCCGATCAGGTCCATGCCGTGCGAGTCGGTGCCGATGCCGGTGCTCACGCCCGCGTTGGCGAAACGCGCATACGGAAAGTTCTGGCCCTCGCGCGCGAAGCCGAACGCGCAATTGGCGACATGCGTTCCCGTCGCGGCAAGCACCTTCAGGTCCTCGTCGGTGGAGCACCCTGCATGCGCGAGGATCACGTTCTTCCCGAGCAGGCCCGTGTCGCGCGCGTACTCCGACGCGCTCATGCCGTAGCGCGATCGCAACAGCGCAAGTTCCTGCGGCGTCTGGGCGAAATGCGTGGTCAAGAGGCACCCCAGGTCGTCCGAGGCCTTCCTGCACTCGCGCAACAGTTCCGGCAGGCAGGTGTCGGTCGCATGCGGGCCGATCGCCACCTGGGCGAGGCCCTCGGGGCCCTCGTCGC
>JANNWA010000028.1:0-1950 GCA_031408275.1 Pseudomonadota bacterium | reverse complement strand
CTTCGGACGCTGCAGCGCATTCGCATCGACACCGCCCGACAGGATCTTGCCCGAGTGCGGAACCACGGTGTTGTGCGCGCGCGCGAGGCGCGTGATCGAGTCCAGCAGGATCACGACATGACGCTTGTGCTCGACCAGGCGCTTGGCCTTCTCGATCACCATCTCGGCGACCTGCACGTGCCGCTCGGGCGGCTCGTCGAACGTCGAAGAGATGACTTCACCCTTCACCGTGCGCTGCATGTCGGTGACTTCTTCGGGGCGCTCGTCGATCAGCAGCACGATCAGCATGATCTCGGGATGATTCTCGGTGATCGCGTTGGCGAGCTTCTGCAGCAGGATCGTCTTGCCGGCCTTGGGCGGCGAGGTGATCAGCGCGCGCTGGCCCTTTCCGATCGGACACAGCAGATCGATGATGCGGGTCTCGATGCAGCGGTCCTTGGTCTCGAGATTGAGCTTGTCCTGCGGGTAGAGCGGCGTGAGGTTGTCGAACAGGATCTTGCCCTTGGCGACTTCCGGGCTCTCGAAATTCACCGCCTCGACGCGCAGCAGCGCGAAGTAGCGCTCGCCTTCCTTGGGCGGGCGGACCTGGCCGGAGACGGTGTCGCCGGTATGGAGGTCGAAGCGCTTGATCTGCGACGGCGAAACGTAGATGTCGTCGGGGCCGGGCAGGTAGTTGTACGACGGCGCGCGCAGGAACCCGTAGCCCTCCGGCAGGATCTCGAGCACGCCCTCGGCGAAGATCAGGCCGTTCTTCTCGGTCTGCGCTTCCAGGATCTTGAAGATCAGTTCCTGTTTGCGCAGGCCGCTCGTGCCCTGGATGTCGAGTTCCAGAGACAGGCTCAGGAGTTCGGCCATGGTCTTGCCCTTGAGCTGGGTCAGCTCCATGGTCTGGGCCGTCGTCTGCGGGTTCGGCTGGGTGATTTGAGTTTCCATCGAGGATCTCGCCTTGCGGTGGGGCGGTACTGCACGCGGTGCCACCCCGGAAGGGGCGCGGCGCAGGCAGATGGTGTGGGTGGCGCGGCCGGTCTTGGGATCGGCAGCGAGGTGAACGGTTTCCGGGAGGCTGGGAAAGAAGCTAGGGGATGTCGGGCTGGGAGATGCCTGCCGTGGATTGGAAACGCGAACGCCGTCGAGCGGCGGGAGATTTCAGGGCTACGATCAAGATATTGGAGAGAGGCGCATCCCAGGGGTCTGACGAAGGGATTGCCGCGGAGCGGTCGGGCGGGTTGGTGAGCGGCCTGCCCACGGCTCACGGGAAGAAGGTTATGTCCGGGCCCCGCGGTATGTCAAGACATTGATTTACGAGGTCGGATCCGGCTCGGTGCAACGTCTCGGCGTGCGAAATCGGGTTCAGGGAGGGTTTGAACCCCGCGATCCCGGGGCTCCGAGGCCGTGCAGTCTGCAAGAACCTCGCATTGGCGCGGGAACCAGGTGGCGGGTGGCGTGCAAGAACCGCGTGGCATGCGGGTTGCCCTACATCATGATCAAGCGGGGCACGAGAGGTCGTGTCCTACCCAGCCCAGCCTGCCATCTCCGGCGCGGCTTCCAACCCCGCCTATCTCCTTGGACAACGCTCCGGTGCCATCTCGGCCGGAGCGTTTTTATTTTTGGCCGCGCTCAACCGGCGCGCGCTGGAGCGCGACCGCAACCCGCACCCGGGCCGGGTCGATCGTGCACCAGGGCGGCAACGAATCCGGCCCGACCTGGGCGCTGAGCGTGTCGATGCGGCCATCGATCTGGAGCGGGTCCAGCCGCACCGTGTCGATGCGCGCGACCGTGCGCCGGGGACCGTCGAGCACCACGGTCGCGGGCATGGCGGCGACCGTACCGTTCCACGCCCAGCCCGCGCGCGGCACGCCGGTGACGGTGGCCGCAACCGGAACCCGGCGCCGCATCCGCGTATCGATGTCGAGGCTCACGACCCGCGGGCTGATGAGCCGCTGCACCTCG
>JANNWA010000027.1:0-59460 GCA_031408275.1 Pseudomonadota bacterium | reverse complement strand
CCCGCGGCGGGCGGGGCGGGCGCCGGCTCGCTGCCGGGAAACGCCCGCCGCAATGCATCGAGAAACTCCCGCGCGCTGCGATACCGGTTCTGCGGCTTCTTGGCCAGAGCCCTGGCAAGCACCATGTCGATGGTGATCGGGACGCGCGGTTCGTAGGTCGAGGCCGGTGGGGGCGGGTCCTGCAGGATCTGACGCATCAGATTGCCGCCCTGCCCGTCGAAGGGCCGGCGCCCGCACAGCACTTCATAGGCGATCACCCCGGCCGAATAGATGTCCGTACGCTCGTCGATCTGATGGCCTTCGTACTGCTCGGGGGCCATGTAGAAGGGGGTGCCGAGTATCTCGCCCTGCTGGGTCAAATGGGACCGCTCGATGCGCGCGATTCCGAAATCGCTCATCTTCGCCACGCCCATGTCGCTCACCAGGATATTGCCGGGCTTGACGTCGCGATGCACGACCCCGTGGGTGTGCGAGTAGTCGAGCGCTTCGAGCAACTGCTCCAGGAGGGCGGGCAGCCTGGTGAGATCAGGCCGCCAGCCGGCGAGCAGGTGGTCGCGCAGCGAGCGCCCCTCGACAAGTTCCATCGCGATCCAGGCGCATTCGTCGTCCTCGCCATACTCATAGACCGCGACGATGTTCGGATGCTGCAGGCCGCCCGCGGCCTGCGCCTCGCGCTTGAACCGGTCGAGTATGTCCGGCGCCTCGGCGGGCTCGAGATCGGCTTTGCGAATGACCTTCAGCGCGGCGAAACGCTTGATGACCGGATCGACGCCGCGATAGACGACCGCCATCCCACCGCGCCCCAGCTCGCCGGCGATCTCATACCTGCCGACCCGGTCGGGCATCATCGGAACTAGGCGGCGGGAGCCGCGGGCGGATCGATCGGCAGCACCACGGTGAAGCGCGTGCCCAGACCGGGCGTGGATTGAACCTCGAATTTTCCGCCGTGGTTCTCGACGATCTTGTAGCAAATGGACAATCCGAGGCCGGTGCCCTTGCCCACGGCCTTAGTGGTGAAGAACGGATCGAATATTTTCGGCAGGACTTCCGCCGGAATGCCGCTGCCGTTGTCGGCCACCTCCAGCGCGACATGCTCCGCGTCGCGCATGCCGGTGCGGACCGTGATCGTTCCCTCGCCGTCGCGCGTCGCCTGCGCCGCGTTGACGAGCAGGTTCAGGATCACCTGATTGATTTGCGACGGCGAGCAGGAGAACTGGGGGATCTTCCCGAACTCCCGGCGGACGATGCGGTTCTGCAATTGCGCCTGCCCGATACGGATGGCGCTGTCGATGCCCTCGTGCAGATCGTAAGCGGCGACCTTGCTGCGATCCAGGCGGCTGAAATTCTTCAGGTTGGAGACGATCTCGGAAATCTGACCAATGCCGAACAGGCCGTCCTTCACGAGCCCCTCGAGATCATTGAACGCGCTGCGCCCGGCCGGCCCCGCCGACAGAGCTTCGACCAGCCCCCGCACCAGGGCGAACTGGGCCGCGAGAGCGGCCTCGTCCGCGTTCTCGGCCGAAAGCAGCGCCAGCAATCGCCCGGTCTCGGTCGCAAGCCCGGCGGCCCGAGGCACGCTTTTGGCAACCGCTTCGAGACTCGACTTGACGTACGCCAGCGGCGTGTTCACTTCGTGCGCGATGCCGGCCACCATCTGGCCGAGGGAGGACATTTTCTCGCTCTGGACCAGCATCGCCTCGGATTCCTTCAGCCTGGCAAGCGCGTCGGACAGCTCGCTGGTGCGTTCGGCGACGCGCGTCTCCAGCGTTTCGTTTGCCTCGCGCAGCTGCTGGTTGATGCGATCGATCTGGCGGCGCCGCTGATCGAGATTCCAGACCAGGAAGGCGAGAACCGCGAGCAGGAAGCCCGAGTAAAAAAGCAGCCCCATCCGATAGAGCTCGCCCTCGGTGACGGCAGCGTCGAACGCCCGATCGATGGCGCGGCCGAGCATGTCGAGCCGCGGCCCGCTGGAAGCCAGCCAGGCTTGATCGAACAAGGCTTCGGCCAGCGCCTCGCGCTCGGCGATTGCCGCCGGATCCGGCGTCTCGGCCTGCCGGGCCCGCGTGAACGACGCCTGCGCCCGGGCGCTGCTTTCGATCAAGGCGGCTCTTTGGTCGAGGTCGCGCTTCAGTTGGGCAAGCTCATTGCCCATGCGCGGAACACCCAGGCGCACCATCGCGACTTCGAGCGCCGCGAAAACAGCGCGATGCCGGTACGGGGACGCGGGCGCACGGAGCGCCGCCTGCGGGGCGCCGGACTGAACGGCGAGCCGCCGCTCGCTCACCAGATTCTGGGTCCAGCCCTCGTCCACCGAGCGCAGTTCGGCGAGCGCCGTGCGCGCGGCCCCTATCGAGGCAAAATCAACCGCGCTGGACTGCAAGTAGATGAATGCCCAACCGCCCGCAAGGGCCAGGGTCATAAAGGCGTAACCGGCAATACGAGCGAAGTGCATGCATGCGCCGCAAAATGTGGGGGCGGAACTGCCCGAATCACGACACTGAAGTATAGCGGCCATTCACGCACGCGCCCCGCACGCCGTGACGGGCGGGCACGGTCAGGGAATCTGGGCTCCGGGCATGCGCGCCAGGATCACCTCGGCCTTCTTCGCGATAAACGCGGAGCCGCGGTTGCGATCGTAGCGCTGCGGCGCCGGGAGGATCGCCGCCAGCCACGCCGCCTGCTGCGCGGAGAGCTGTGCCGCCGGGATGCCGAAGTAGTGGCGCGCTGCGGCCTCCGCCCCGAATACGCCGTCACCCCACTCAGCCACGTTCAGGTACAGCTCGAGGATGCGCCGCTTGTCCATTGTCGACTCGAGCATCCAGGTAATGACCGCTTCCTGGCCCTTCCTGAGCCATGAGCGGCTGCCCGAAAGGAGGAGGTTCTTGGCCAGCTGCTGGCTGATGGTGGATCCACCCGCCACCACCTTTCCCTTCTTTTCGTTTTTCTCGAGCGCTTTCTGGATGCCCTCCCAATCGAAGCCCTCGTGGTCGACGAACTTCGCGTCCTCCGCGGCGACGACGGCCTTCTTGAGGTTGACGGACACCCGGCCGTAATTTGCCCACTGGTGCTTCAGGGCCGCCTTCGGATCCTTCTGTTGCAATGTCGCGAGCCGGGCGTCCATGAATGCCGTCGACGCGGGGTTGTGACCCGACCACCACCAGATGTGCACGTAGAACCATCCCTGCACCAGCAGCACTGCGACCACCAGCGCGCCCAGGCCGTAGCAGAAGGATTTCCATGCTGCGCGCAGGAACCGCATGCGGCCTCAGGCCGCGCGCAGGTCGGCAAGCACATGCGCGGTCCCGGGCCGCACGCCCCGCCAGAGGAAAAAGGACTCTGCAGCCTGTTCGACCAGCATCCCGAGCCCGTCCGCGGCCCTTCCGGCACCGTCGGCGCGCGCCTGGCGCATGAATGCGGTATCCCGCCCATACACCATGTCGTAGGCGAGCGATCCGGGCAGGAATATTCCCCGGGGCAGGGGCAGCGCGGCATCAGCCAGGCCTGCCGAAGTGGCGTTGATCACGAGGTCGAAACGCTCCCCGGCGAGATCTGCGTAGCCGCAGGCGCTTACGCCTGCAAACCGGCTGGCAAGCGCGCGTCCCTTGCTGACGTCTCGATTGGCAATGACCAGCGCCGAAGGGCGCTCGCCCAGCAGTGGAAGCAGCACGCCGCGCGCCGCCCCCCCGGCACCCGCCAGCAGGACCCGGCGGCCGGAGATCGCAAATCCCTGATTGACGGCGAGGTCGCGCACCAGCCCGTAGCCGTCGGTGTTGTCTCCGCGTATGCCCGCGGTCGTGAAGAGCAGGGTGTTGACCGCCTGCGCAGCCTGCGCGCGTTCGGACAGGTGCGCGGAAAGAGCGCTGGCCTCCTCCTTGAAGGGCAGCGTGACGTTTACGCCCTTGCCGCCCCCCGCCCGAAACGCCGCGACGGTCGCGGCAAACCCATCCAGCGGGGCAAGCAGTGATTCGTAGGCCACATCCTCCCCGGTCTCCAGAGCAAACCGGGCGTGGATCCAGGGTGATCTGGAGTGGGCGACCGGGTTTCCGATCACCGCATATCGGTCGGGCACGCGCTCAGTCCCGCTTGGTCCAGACCGCGTCGCCCTGGCCGAAGAACCAGGTGCGGGTAATGATCAGCAGGTCCGTGTCCTTACGGATATCCGGGGGAAACTCTCCGTACGGCGCGGCCATCCGCACGATGCGAAACGCCGCATCATCGAGCACCTTGAGCCCGGAAGAGCGTTCCAGGCGGACGGATTCCACGTTCCCGTCCGGCCGAAGGGTGACTTCCAGGCGCAGGTTGCCGTAGATTTTGCCGCGCGCTTCGGCCGGGTAATGAAGCGTGCCGACACGCTCGACCTTGTTGCGCCACTCTTCCTCGTACTGCGCGAAGCGATATTCGGAAGCGTTTGCGCCGATGAACTGCTTGCGGGGCCGCTTCTGGTATTCCTCCTGGCGCTTGTCGATCTGCGCCTGCAGCTTCATCGCGGCAAGGGCCAGTTCGCGCAGGTCCCGCCCGGTGGGCTGCGCGGTCGCCTCCTCGGCCGGCGACTGGCGCTGCGATTCGCTGGCCGCAACCGGCGGCGCGGATTTTGCGAGCGCCAGCAGGCGCTGCTGCTGCGCTTCGAGCTCCTGGACGCGGCGCTGGGCCTGGGCGAGGTCCTTGCCTTCAGTCGCCTTGGTGACCGGCAGCGGCGTCTTTGCGCGGCGGTCCTGGTCCGTGTTCCCGCCGCCGTCCAGATTCGCCTGGGCGAGCGCCTGCGCCTTCGAGGGCCGCTCCTTGGTCTTCGCGTTGACGAGGATCACCTCGAGCGGCTGCGTGGACGAAAACTTCAGCGCTTCGGGAAACTTGAAGTGAATGGAGAGCAGTATCGCGTGCAGGAGCAGCGAGACCCCCACGGACCCAGTCAGCAGGCGGGTCTGCCGGTCCATGCCATCCCACGTTCCGTGCAGATAGGCAGACATTCGTTCAGGCAGGCGCATCAGGGTTGTCGCACTAGCGGCCGACAAAGCTGCCTCTGGCAATTGGGACGCAATATTGTAGGCCCATTAAAGGGCCTCCTGCGCATCCTCCACCGGCTCCCCCGCCGCGGGTACGCCGAGGGTACCCTGCCAGGTGCACAAGAGGGTCTTGTCCAGCAGGTCGATATCGCTTATCTGCACGCTCACCCTCACCCCCGGGAACAGGTCGGGCAGCGACGGCACACGCACCAGCAGGGGCAACCCGTCGAGCCGCACCATAGCTTCGCGCACAACGGTGGCCTCGCAGGCCAACACGTTTTCCTGCTGCAGCCAGCGCAGGCACCAGTAGCGCTCCATGTCGCGCTGGTGCTCGTCGTAGCGTGCATACACGACCTCGAACGCCCGCAGCGCGGACAGCAGCGTGTCCGAGTTACGCGCAAAGGGTGCGCGCTTGCCGGTGAGGCTGGCCGCGAGCTGCCACTGGTTGACGAGGTCCACGTAACGGCGCAGCGGCGAACTCATCCACGCGTAGCATGAGACGCCCAGACCGTCATGCGCCTCGCCGTGCACGCTCATCCGCACCTTTCCCGACGACTGGACGCGATACAGCGCCGCGACGTCCCGCTCTGCGAGAAACCCCCCCCACGTCGAGTTGGCGAGAATCATCAACTCGGCCACCAGCTTGTCCAGCGGGGCGCCGCGCGTGCGCGGGACAATGCTTATGTGCTCGCCATCCACGTTGAAGTTGTAGTCGACCATGCCGGCGTTGACGCTCGGCTTGCCGCGCTTCGCCTCGAGCGCGTTCGCGAAGTTCCAGAGCGTCCCGAGCTCGTCCTCGTACTCCAGCCCGGCCTTGCCCCCGGCCGGCAGCAGTTCGTTGAGCGCCGCATAGTCCACATGGCGCAAGTTCCCGCCGACCTTCACGCGCTCCAGGCGCGAGTGGTGGCCGCGAATCGAGAAATCGCTTGCCGCCACGTTGAAGTAGATCGACACCGCGGGCCGCTCGCTGCCCGCGTCGAGCGAATACCGTTCGATTACGTCCGCCGGCAGCATGGTGATCTTCTGACCGGGCATGTAGACCGTCGACAGCCGCTCCCGGGCGATCGCATCGATCGCTGAACCGGGCGTGAATCCGAGCGCAGGCGCCGCGATGTGCACGCCGATGCGGAATTCATCCGCGGACACCCGGCGCACCGAGAACGCGTCGTCGATCTCGGTCGTGCCCACGTCGTCAAGCGAGTACACCGGCGCTTCCGCGAGGGGCAGGTCTTCAGGCAGCGCCGGCGGCTCGTGCGCCGGAAATCCGGTCCCGGAGGGAAAGTATTCGAACAGGAAACGGTTGATGTGGTAGTCGTGGCTCGAGGGCAGCGCGCCGGCCTGCTCGAACAGGCGCGCCACCGACAGCCCGGTTTCGCGGCAGGCCGCCTCCACCGCTTTCGCTTCGATCCGGTTGCGGTCCGGCTTGTACAGGAGTTCGTCGCGCAAGGGCCGTAGTTCCTCGGGAAATTTTCCGCCGACGAGGCGCGCCGTGTGTTCGGCGGCCTTCTCGGCTTGCAGGCGCTTTTTTTCCAGGCCCGCCAGGGCGGCCTTGAGCGTGGCTTCCGGCGCCGCCTGGAAGCGGCCCCTGCCGCGCCGGTAGAAATACATGGGCACCGAATGCAGTTTGATCAGCACGCCGGCCGATTCCACCGCGTCCGGCTCGCGGCCCACGTACTCGCGCGCAATGTCCTGGAAGCCGAACTCCGCAGGGCCGGCGCATTGCCACAGGAAATCCGCGTCCAGCTTTGCGGCGTAGGCGCCTGCACTCGCGAGCAGTTCCGCCGCGCCCGGGGCGTCGAACGACAGCACCACATGCGAGGCCTTCACTTTAGTGCGGCGGCCATGCGGCGTCTCGACCTGATACGAAGCCGTGCCCGGCGCAAGTACCGTGCCCGCCTTGATGTCGCCGTCTTCCTCGTATAGGAGATGCATCGCTGGCATTCGAAAAGGCGGAATGATACGCGGGACGACGCCCGCTTGCGTTATCCTTTTCTCCCCCTCACCCCGCTGCGCTCCCCCCGGAGCAGACCGCCCATGCCCAAGATCGCCTCCATTTCCGTATGCACCGCCCGCGTCCCGCTGGACCACGTGACCGCATTTGCCACCCGCAGCGTGAGCGCCCGGGACTACGGCCTGGTGAAAGTGCGTTCGACAGACGGCGTCGAAGGCATCGGGTTCTGCTACGCGGGATCTTCGGCCGGGTCCCTCGTCGCGCATGCCGTCGAGGAACTGCTGGCGCCCAGGCTGCTCGGCCAGGAGTCAACCCGGACCGAGGGCCTGTGGCAGGACATGTTCCAGGAGTCCCTCCTCCAGGGACGCTCGGGCGCGGTGATGCGCGCGATCAGCATTCTGGATACCGCCCTGTGGGATCTCAATGCGCGCAGCGTGAAGCTGCCGCTGCACCGCTACCTTGGCGGATACGCCGAAACCGCCGTGCCTGCATATGCCTCCGGGGGCTACTACCTCGAAGGCAAAACGCCGAAGAAGCTGGGGGCGGAGATGGCCGGATACGTGAAGCTTGGGTTCAAGTCCGTGAAGATGAAGGTGGGCCGCCTCTCGCCCGCCGAAGAGGAAGCGCGTGTGCGGGCTGCGCGCGAGGCGATCGGCCCCGACGTGCTGTTGACGCTTGACGCGAACAACGCCTGGCAGGACCTGCCCACGGCGCTGGAGCACGTGAAGCGGTACGAAAAGTACGACCCGTACTGGATCGAGGAACCGTTCGGGCCGGACGACATCGACAGCCACGCGCGCTTGGCCCGGGCGACGAAAATAACCGTGGCGACCGGCGAGATCGGGGTGGGTCGCTGGTACTTCAAGGAACTCATGGAAAAAGGCGGGGCCGCCATCCTCCAGCATGACGCCGCGGTCTGCGGAGGAATCACGGAGTGGAGACGCATCGCAGCAACGGCGGCAAGCTACGGGGTTACGGTTTGTCCCCATTGGTTCCATGACCTGCACGTGCACCTGGTCGCGTCAACGCCGAACGCGCGCATGGTGGAGTTCTTCACGGACGACCAGGTGCTGAATTTCCGCCGCCTGGTCGACCGCCAACTCGAGTTCAAGGACGGCATGCTCAAGCTGCCGACCCGCCCCGGGCTCGGGTTCGGGTTCGACGAAAAGGCAGTCGCGCGCTACTCCCTGGGCGGCAAGGCCAAGCCCTGGAAGGAAATCAGGAAGTAAGTCCCGAGAAACGCAGCATGCGGGGCAGGTGCTCCGGAAAGCTTTGCATCATGTGGTCGCCGCCCTGGCGTATGACCATCCGGGCGCCCTCGTACTTGCGCACCGCGTCTCGATAGTCGAGCACCTCGTCACCGGTTTCCAGGAGCAGCAGGTAACGCTCGGGGTCGATTGCGTCGACGTGCAGGGCGCGCCAGCCATCGAGGTGCGCGCGGGTCAGTTCGTATTCGACGCCTGTGTACAGGTTTTTCTGCGGCCCCAGATACTGCTCGAGTCCGACATGCGGGAGTACCGCCGGCTGGATCAGGATTGCTCGGCAGGCGTGCTTCTCGGCGAGCCATGTCGCGTAGAAACCGCCCAGGGAACTGCCCACGAAAGTGAGGTTGTGCGGCGCGTGCGCGGCAACCAGCGCCTCGACCAGGCCGATCGCCTCCTCCGGCCGGTGCGGCAGGGCTGGGCAGACGAACTCTTCGCCCAAGCCCCGTTCTTCGATGAATGCGGCCATCGTGCGAGCCTTGTGGGAGGCGGGCGCGCTGTTGAATCCGTGCAGGTAGACGATCACTGCGCCAGCCGGGAGAGAAGTTTCTCGTGGACGCCGCCGAAGCCACCGTTGGACATCACCAGCACCTGGTCCCCGGGACGGGCCTCCAGGGCGACAGCCTCCACCAGCGCGCCCAGTTCCGTCGAGCACGCGACCCTGCCTCCCAGGGAGGCAAACACCTCTTCGGCATCCCAACCGAGATTTGCGCCGAAAACGAACACTTTGTCCGCATCCGCAACACTTGCGGGCAGCGCCGCCTTCATCACGCCGAGCTTCATTGTGTTCGAGCGCGGCTCGAGTACTGCCAGGATGCGCGCCTTGCCGACCTTGCGGCGCAACCCTTCGAGGGTGGTCCGGATGGCGGTTGGATGGTGGGCGAAGTCATCGTAGACGGCCACCCCGCCTGCGATGCCGCGCAGTTCCATGCGGCGCTTTACGCTTTGGAACCCGGCCAGGCCCGCAATGGCCCGGTCCGGGTCCACACCCGCGTGCGCCGCAGCCGCAATCGCCGCAAGCGCATTAAGACGGTTGTGCTCCCCCTGCAGTTCCCAATGCACCCGACCCAGGGAGCGGCCCCCTTTAAGGACTTCGAAGCTGCCGTCCGCATCAGCGGCGCCAGCCATCCAGCCAGCCGCAACACCAAAAAAATCGACCGGAGTCCACACGCCATTTTCAAGTACCCGCGCAAGGGCAGGGTCGGCACCGTTTACAACCAACCGTCCCGATCTGGGCACAATTCGAACAAAGTGATGAAATTGCCGCTCAATATCCCCGATATCGCCGAAGATGTCTGCATGATCGAATTCCAAATTATTCAGGATCGCGGTTTTTGGGCGATAGTGGACAAACTTGGAGCGCTTGTCGAAAAATGCTGTGTCGTATTCATCGGCCTCGATCACGAACAGCGTGGAGGCCGTAAGCCGTGCCGAAACGGGAAAGTTTCGTGGCACCCCCCCGATCAGGAATCCGGGGTTCCGGCCCGAATCCTCTAGAATCCAGGCCAACATCGCCGCAGTAGTGGTCTTTCCGTGCGTGCCGGCGACTGCAAGCACCCACTTACTGCAAAGAATATGCTCTGAAAGCCACTGCGGTCCCGACGTATATGCATCGCTCCGATCGAGAATCGCCTCCATGAGCGGATTGCCACGGGTGACGACGTTGCCCACCACCCAGATGTCAGGCCGCAGGGAAAGCTGATCCGCCGCGTAACCATCGATCAGCTCGATGCCCAGCGAGCGCAACTGGTCGCTCATGGGTGGGTAGACATTGGCGTCGCAGCCGGTCACCCGGTATCCGGCCGCCTTGGCGAGCGCGGCGATGCCGCCCATGAAAGTGCCGCAAATGCCGAGAATATGCAGGTGTTGCGCAGCCATCCGCAGAAAACGTGCAGCGAAAGAGCGTCGATTGTAGTCGATTTAGCTGTATCTCCGCGGTCGAGGTATTATTTGAGGGTCAGCTTGAGTGACCACACCCCATGACTCGGAATCGCCCCAGGCAGAACGGGATGCGTGCCGCCATTGCAGCAGCCGCGGCGCGCATCATGGCAGAGGGCGGCATTGACAATTTCGCGCTTGCCAAGCGCAAGGCGGCGCGCCAGCTTGGCGCAACCGACAAACAGGCTTTACCCGGTAATGAGGAGATCGAGGCCGAGTTGCGCACCTACCTGGACCTCTATCAGGCCGACGAGCACCCCGACCGGATTCGCGAGCTGCGCCGGATTGCGCTCTCCATGATGCGCGAACTCGAGGAGTTTACGCCGTACCTTACTGGCCCGGTCCTCAGGGGGATAGCAGGCCCGTATTCGGACATCGAGCTTCAGTTGTTCCCGGACAGCGGCAAGGATGTCGAGATCTTCCTGCTCAATCGCAACATCCAGTTCAGTTCAGCGGAAGCGCGCCGGTACTCTGGCGACCGTGCCCGCTCGGTCACGATCCTCGAGCTCGAGTGGGAGGATGCGCCTGTGAAGCTTTCACTGTTTGATTCACGGGATGAGCGCATCACCCTCAAAACCACCCAAGTGGGAAAAGTCATGGAGCGGGCGGGAATCCCCGAAGTCAGCGCGATGGTCGGTGGCGCCGATGCCTGATCGGCGTGAAACCCTCGTGATGCTCGGGGTCGGAGTTGCGGCCGCCGTAGCCGGGGTGGTGGCCGGCCCTTGGCTTGCAAGTTCCCCGGGAGACGCGACTCCGCTGCTCAGGGCACCACTGGCGGATTTGTCGGGGAAGCCGAGGACCCTGGGTGAGTGGCAAGGACGCATTCTGGTGGTCAATTTCTGGGCAACCTGGTGTCCCCCATGCCGCGAGGAGATCCCCGCCCTTGTCCGCGCGCGCGACAAGATGCTCGCGTCAGGAGTCGAATTTATAGGTATCGCCATTGATAATGTAGCTAAAGTAGTGGAATTTGCACGTAACGTGCATATAAGCTACCCTTTGCTCATCGCTGATGCTAGCGGGCTTGATCTGGTTCGCAAACTCGGAAACCCCAGCGGGGGACTTCCGTTTACAGTGGTGCTTGATCGCAAAGGCGGGATAGCCCATCGCAACCTCGGCGCCATAACCGAGCAGAAGATCGAGGATCAACTCAGGCCGATGGTCTCAGCCTGAGGCACGGCCAAAGCCTCCTTGAACGGTGTTGTAGCCTAAGTACGCTAAAATGCTCCCATTTCCGGGGAAAAGATTGAAAAAGCCGGTTTCCAAGAAAGTCGCGGCCATCCTCGTACTGCACGGTCCGAACCTGAACCTGCTTGGCACCCGCCAGCCGGAAATCTATGGCCGCGAGTCTCTGCAGGACATCAACATCCGCCTCGTCGGCGCGGGCCAAAGCGCGGGGGTGAATATCCAGTGCTTCCAGAGCAACCATGAGGGGGCGCTCGTTGACCGCATCCAGCAGGCTGGTCGCGAAGGGGTCTGCTTCATCGTCATCAACCCGGCTGCCTACACGCACACGAGCGTCGCGATCCGCGACGCCCTTGCGGGTGTGAATATCCCGTTCATCGAAGTGCACTTATCCAACGTGAACGCCCGGGAGGCTTTCCGGCACCGTTCGTTCGTTTCCGACATCGCTGTCGGGACCATCTGCGGGCTCGGGAGCCGAGGATACGACCTCGCTCTCGCCTATGCCCTGCTGCGCGGCCAGGAGTAAAACCATGGACCTGAGAAAACTGAAGAAACTGATCGACCTGGTCGAGGAATCGGGCATTGCGGAGCTCGAAATCACCGAGGGCGAGGAGAAGGTCAAAATCGTGAAGAGCGGCGTGGCGCCCGCCGTCGCAGCCGCGCCTGCCGTGGCCAACCCGCCGCCCGCCCCGGCCCCTGCGGCTGCGCCGGCCCCACCCAGCGCCCCCGGTCCGGAGCAAGGTGAGGCTGCCCAGGACGGACACCCGGTCAAATCCCCGATGGTCGGCACCTTCTACCGCACCCCGTCCCCGGATGCCAAGGCGTTCGTCGAAGTCGGCCAGGCAGTCAAGGAAGGCCAGATCATCTGCATCATCGAAGCGATGAAACTGATGAACGAGATCGAGTGCGACAAGTCCGGTACGGTCAAGGCGATATTGGTCGAGAGCGGCCAGCCGGTGGAGTACGGGCAGCCCCTCTTCATCATCGCCTGATGCCAATGTTCGGGAAGATCCTCATCGCCAACCGCGGCGAGATTGCGCTGCGCATCCAGCGGGCATGCCGTGAACTTGGCATCCGGACGGTGGTCGTGCATTCCGAAGCAGACACCGAGGCAAAGTACGTCAAGCTCGCCGACGAATCGGTCTGCATCGGGCCGGCGCCCGCGAGTCAGAGCTACCTCAACATCCCGGCGATCATCAGCGCGGCCGAAGTCACCGACGCCGAGGCGATCCATCCGGGCTACGGATTCCTGTCCGAGAACGCCGATTTCGCGGACAAGGTCGAGAAGTCGGGTTTCGTATTCATCGGGCCCTATCCGGAGAACATCCGCCTGATGGGCGACAAGGTCAGCGCGAAGGCCGCCATGATCAAGGCGGGCGTGCCATGCGTGCCGGGTTCGGAAGGTGCGCTGCCCGACACCCCGGCGGACATCGTCAAGATCGCGCGCAAGGTCGGCTATCCGGTGATCATCAAGGCGTCCGGCGGCGGCGGCGGCCGCGGCATGCGCGTGGTGCATACGGAGGCTGCGCTGCTCAACGCGGTGAGCCTTACCCGCCAAGAGGCACAAGCGGCGTTCTCGAACCCGATGGTCTACATCGAGAAGTTCCTCGAGAACCCGCGCCATATCGAGATTCAGGTCCTGGCAGACGAGCACAAGAACGCCGTTTACCTCGGCGAACGCGACTGCTCGATGCAGCGCCGGCATCAGAAGGTCATCGAGGAGGCCCCCGCACCCGAGCTCTCGACCCGGATACGCGATCGCGTCGGCGAACGGTGTGTGGAGGCGTGCAGGAAGATCGGCTACCGCGGCGCTGGCACGTTCGAGTTCCTGTACGAAAACGGCGAGTTCTTCTTCATCGAAATGAACACGCGGGTGCAGGTGGAGCATCCGGTGACGGAGATGATCACGGGGATCGACATCGTGCAGGCGCAGATCCGCATTGCCGCCGGCGAGAAGCTGCCTTTCCGCCAGCGCGACATCCAGTTCCGCGGTCATGCCCTTGAGTGCCGGATCAACGCGGAGGATCCGTATAAATTCACGCCTTCGCCGGGAAGAATCACCTCCTACCATCCCCCCGGCGGCCCGGGGATCCGGGTCGACTCCCACGTGTACCAGGGCTACACCGTGCCGCCCAATTACGACTCCATGATCGGCAAGGTCATTTCCTACGGCGCCACCCGCGAACAAGCTATCCGCCGGATGCGAATCGCGCTCTCCGAGATGGTGGTCGAAGGCATCCAGACCAACATCCCGCTGCACCAGGACCTGCTCAACGACAAGGGCTTCATCAAGGGCGGGGCATCTATCCATTACCTCGAGCAGAAGCTCGCGCAGGAAAAAAAGAAGGTCGCGAAGTAGGGCGTGGCGCCATGGCCTGGCTCACGATCAGACTGCACGCCGAGGCCGATTGCGCCGACGCGCTCGCCGACGCCCTGATCGAGGCCGGCGCGCTTTCAGTTACCTGCGACGACGCGGATGCCGGGACGCCCGACGAGGCGGCCCAGTTCGCCGAGCCCGGGCTGGAAGCGCCGCGTGCATGGCCGCGAAATGTCCTGACGGCCCTCGTTCCCGAGGATGCCGACGCGGAGGCGATAGTCACCTCCGCCGCCACCGCCTGCAGCCTCGCGCAGCCGGCGTTCACGCTGGCGACGGTCGAAGACGAGGACTGGGTGCGCAGCACCCAAGCGCAGTTCGAACCGATCCGGATCGCCGAAATGCTCTGGATCGTGCCAAGTTGGTGCGCACCACCAGACCCGTCGGCCGTCAATATCGCCATCGATCCGGGATTGGCGTTCGGCACCGGCAGCCACCCGACCACGCGCCTGATGCTGCGCTGGCTCGCCGCCACCGTGAAGGGCGGGGAGACGCTGCTGGATTACGGTTGCGGTTCCGGTATATTGGCCATCGTCGCTGCCCGTCTGGGCGCGCAAGGCGTCGTCGGGGTCGACATCGACCCGCAGGCGATCCTTGCCGCGAATGACAACGCAGCAAAGAACGTCGTCGCCGTCCGGTTTTTCGTACCGGACGAGAGCCCGGACCAGACTGCCGAGATCGTCGTGGCCAACATCCTCGCCAACCCGCTCGTTGTGCTCGCACCGTTGATCACCGCCCGATGCGCCCGGAGGGTCGCGTTGTCGGGCATTCTCGAGGGCCAGGCGATGCAGGTCATCGACGCCTACGCTGCACACTTCCAGCTCGAGGTTTCCGACCGGGAGGACGGCTGGGTACTGATCACGGGCGTGCGTCGATGAGCCTTGTCACCCGGTGCCCGGCGTGCGCCACCTCGTTTCGCGTATCCCCGGCGCAGCTGTCGGCCCGCTCGGGGCGCGTGCGCTGCGGAAAATGCGGCGGGGTTTTCGACGGCGTGACCGGCCTGCTCACCGATGAAGCGATCGCGGCCCTTCCGGTCGAGCCATCGCCGCAGATGGGCCTGTTCGAAATCCGCGAAAACGCCGAGGCGGCGCCACAGGGAGATCCGCCTGCGGACAGCGCCCCGGACGAGAGGGTCCCGCCGGGCGCAAATTCCGCAACCGGGGCAAAGCCTTCCCAGCCCGAAGGGAGACCGGCGCCCGGGCCGCAGGTTCCACATCGGGAATCGCAGGCGGCCGTTCCGAACTTTCTTGCGCCTGCCCGGCCGCGAGCCGCCCACACAGCCGCCTGGAGTCTGCTCGCGCTGGTCGCGGCAGGCGCGTTGGCGCTCCAGGCAGCACTCGCCTTCCGCACCGAAATCGCCGTGCTGTGGCCGCCGGCCCGCACGCATATCGAAGCGGCCTGCGCGCTGCTCGGTTGCGAGGTCCGGCTGCCCCGGCGGGCCGACCTCATGAGCATCGAGTCTTCCGACCTGCAGGCCGATACCGGGCGCCAGGGTGTGATCATTCTCAACGCCCTGTTGCGCAATCGTGCGCCGTTCGCACAGGAATATCCGGACCTCGAACTGACCCTGACCGACCACGGCGACCAGCCCCTCATTCGGCGGGTGCTTCGCCCTGGGGACTACCTGCAACAAAAGCGCGCTGCGATCCCTCCAGGCTTGGGCGGTGGGGCAGAAGAGGCTGTGCGCATCCATCTCGAAACGGGCGGGCTTCTCGCGACCGGGTACCAGCTGTTCCTGTTCTATCCCTGTCCCGCGCCGTCGCCGTCCGCGTATTGGCAATTGAGCTATCCTTCGCGCTGCCAGAATCCCCGCAACCAATAACCCGAAAGCCCACAATTGCTCACACTCATTACCGGTTCGATCGCCTACGACACCATCATGGTGTTCCCCGACCGATTCAAGAACCACGTCCTTGCCGACCAGCTCCATATCCTGAATGTCTGCTTCCTCACGCCGGAAATGCGGCGCGAATACGGCGGCTGCGCGGCGAACATCGGCTACAACCTGAAACTCCTGGATGGCGACCCGATGCTCATGGCGACCGTCGGGGAGGACATCGATCCCTACCTCAAGCGCCTGGCCGCGCAGGGAATCTCCGCGTCGCACCTCAGAAAGATCGGCGGCCAGTTCACCGCGCAGGCCTTCATCACGACCGACCTCGACAACAACCAGATCATCGCCTTCCACCCCGGCGCGATGAACTATTCCCATGAGAACCGCATTGACGCGAGCCTGGGGGCAAAGCTCGCCATCATCGCGCCGGACGGCAAGGACGGGATGCTCCAGCACGCGCGCGAATGCGCTTCCGCAGGGATTCCGTTTGTCTTCGATCCGGGGCAGGGGCTGCCGATGTTCTCAGCCGAGGAGCTGTCCGAGTTCATCGACCTGGCAGACTATGTCGCCGTCAACGACTACGAGGGCAAGCTGCTCGAAGACCGGACTGGCCGGACGATGGAACAGATTTCACGCAGCGTGAAAGCCCTGGTCCTCACCCTGGGCGCGAAGGGCTCGCTGATCTACGCCGGCGGAGAGCGGCACGAGGTCCCGATCGTGCAGGCTTCCGAGATTCTTGATCCGACCGGCTGCGGAGACGCATACCGGGCGGGGTTGCTGTTCGGCATTGCGAATGGATGGGATTGGCCAAGCAGCGGGCGGCTCGGTGCGCTGATGGGTTCGATCAAGATCGAGCATCGCGGCGCCCAGAACCACGAATTCAGCACACAGCAGATCAAGGACCGGTTCAAGGGCGAGTTCGGGTACTCGCCCTGGTGACAGTTCGGCCCTTCAGGATATGCAGCCCGCCATTTCGGTCTCCCCTCAGGAATACCTATTCGCCGACCGGGCTCTGGTAACCCGGGCACTTGACCTGGAAAACACGCCGGTCCTCGAGCCGGACCGCACTGAGCGCACCGCCCCAGACGCAACCCGTATCGAGGGCCAGCAGGCGCGGGGCGATGCGCAGCCCCAGGGCCGACCAGTGGCCGCAGACGACGGTGTGTTGCGCGCTCTTGCGACCAGGAACATCGAACCACGCGTGGTAGCCGGGCGGAGCAGCGTCGATTGCGCCCTTGACGCGGAAATCCATGGCACCTGAATCGGTGCAGAACCGCATGCGGGTCATCGCGTTCACTATGACGCGCGTGCGGTCCGGTCCGGCCAGCGCCTCGTCCCAGGAATCGGGATAGCTACCGTACAAGCGCGCGAGAAATTCACCGTACCGCACTCCGCGCAAGGCGCGCTCCACTTCGCCTGCGAGCGCGATCGCCTTGGGCTGGTCCCACTTTGGGAGAAGGCCGGCGTGCACGAGGATGTATTGCCCTTCGGCGTGCAGCATTGGCCGGGTGCGCAACCAGTCCAGCAGCACGACCCGGTCGGGCGCGGCGAGCACCGCATCCAGTGTGTCGTCCGAACGTCGTCTTGCGACGCCTTCCGCCAGGCACAACAGGTGCAGGTCATGGTTTCCGAGAACCGCGATCGCGCAATCGCCAAGGCCCTTTACGAAACGCAGCACCTCGAGTGAGGCCGGTCCGCGGTTCACGAGGTCGCCCACGAACCAGAGGCGGTCACGACTCGCGTCGAAGGAAAAAGCCGCAAGCAGCGCTTCAAGTTCGCGCATGCAGCCCTGCACGTCGCCGATTGCATAGGTGGCCATGGAATGGCGCCGACTATATCAAGTGGGCGTCAGAATGCCGTGTCGAGGCGGCGATACTGGATGGCTTCCGCGACGTGGGCGACGGCAATGGTCTCGCTGGCCGCGAGATCCGCGATGGTGCGGGCCACCCGGAGGATCCGGTGGTATGCCCGCGCCGAAAGCGACAGGCGCGTGATGGCCTGGCGAATGAGGCCCTCTGCGCGGACGCATAGGGCGCAATGCGTTTCGGTATCCCGGACGCCGAGCAACGCATTTGCGCAACCCTGACGCGACCGCTGGTCTTTGCGCGCGCGTTCGACCCTGCCGCGAAGCACCGCGCTCGATTCACCCCGCACGGAAGCGGCAAGCTCCCCCACCGGCAGCGCAGGCACTTCGAACTTGAGGTCGATTCGGTCCGCCAGCGGTCCGGAGAGCCGGCCACGGTAGCGTGCAACCGCATCCGGCGTACAGCGGCATTTTCCCGAAGGGTGGCCAAGGTACCCACACGGGCAGGGATTCATCGCGGCGACCAGCTGGAAGCGCGCCGGAAAGCGCGCGTGCCTCGCGGCGCGCGCAATCGACACAGTCCCGGTCTCCAACGGCTCGCGCAATGTCTCCAGCACGCTGCGCGGATACTCCGGCAGTTCGTCCAGGAAAAGCACGCCGTGATGCGCGAGGGAAATTTCCCCTGGACGCGGGTTTCCGCCGCCTCCGACGAGCGCTACAGCGGATGCGGTGTGATGCGGTGAGCGAAAGGGCCGCTGGCCCCACTGCGAAGGATCGAATCCGCCCACTGCGGAGTGGATGGCAGCGACTTCGAGGGCTTCACTTTCGTCGAGACCCGGCAGCAGACCTGGAAAGCGCGCCGCCAGCATCGATTTACCGGCCCCCGGGGGGCCGATCATGAGAAAGCTGTGCCCGCCGGCCGCAGCCACTTCCAACGCGCGCTTGGCGTGTGCCTGCCCTTTCACCTCGTCCAGATCGGGATAGCTCAGCACCTGCCCCGGGGTCGCGCCGGCATAGCGCGGAATGGCGCACTCGCCGCGCAGATGCGCGCACACCTCGAGCAGGGACCGGGCCGGGAGGATCGCGGCGGCGCCGGACAACGCCGCTTCCGGGGCGTTTTGCGCCGGGAGCACGAAAGCCCGACCGCGCGAGGCCAGGGCCATTGCCAGCGCGCCGCGCACCGGTCGCAATTCGCCCGTGAGCGACAGTTCGCCCGCGAACTCATGCTCGGCCAGCGGCTGCGACGGAATCTGACCGCTGGCTGCAAGGATCCCGAGGGCAATGGGAAGGTCGAGCCGGCTCGAGTCCTTGGGCAGGTCGGCAGGCGCAAGGTTGACCGTGATCCGGCGCGCCGGAAACTCGAACTTCGCATGATTTAATGCCGCGCGAACACGATCCTTGGCTTCGCGAACCTCCGCGTCCGGGAGGCCAACGATCGTGAAAGTCGGCAGACCCGGTCCCAGGTGGACTTCCACGGTGACCTCAGGGGCACGGATTCCAACCAGCGCCCGGCTGCGGACTACGGCAAGCGACATGTGTCCTCCCGGCGCGGAATGCGCCCCGACTATGACAAACGGCGGGGAAGACGCGGCGTTTACACGCGCGCAGGAATTCGTTGCTAGGCGCCGGGCGTGCCCGAGGGCGGGTTCGTTTCCGATCCGGCAAGGCGCCGCTCCAGGTCCGCAATGCGGCCCTGGAGCCGTTCGAGGACGCGCTTCTGGGCCTCGAAATCGTCACGCGTAACCAAGTCGAAGCGATCGAGAAACGCCGCCACGAGGGCGCGCATGTTCTTTTCGACGTCACGCGCCGGGGAGTTGGCCAGGACTTGGGAAAGTTTTGCGCCGATTTCGTCGAGCAGGCGGGGATCGGTCATAGGAGGTGCGTGAAACTGAATCGAGCTGGAGGACGACGCGGCCAGTCTAGCACGCACCCCTGCCGTGCCCGGCAGTCGAGCTAACTGGCGTTTGCTCTGCACCGCCGGCAAGCAACGTCTGGCGCGGGCGCCCCATGATGGTGCAACCCATAGGGGGTGTCATTCTCTTTTTGATTTTAATGCTTTGAATAAAAACGACTAAATATCTGGCACAAGAGGTGCTTAGTAGGTCTCGCATCCTTTCTAACTGGGAGATCCACGTCATGCGCAAGACCCTGCTCGCTTTAGCTTTTGCAACTACCTTCGCCGCGCCGGCCGTCGTTTCGGCCCAAACTGCGGCACCTGCAGCCGCGGCGCTCCCGTCGGACCACACGTTCGCCGGAAACGTGGGCCTGTTCAGCCAGTACCGGTTCCGCGGGATCTCGCAAACGTTCGGCCAGCCAGCGCTCCAGGGCGGCATCGACTATTCCCATTCCAGCGGCGTGTATCTGGGCAACTGGAACTCCAACGTCAATTCCGGCGCGGGCTTTCCGGCCGGCAACCTAGAGATGGATTTCTACGGCGGCTGGAAGAAGTCCTGGGGTGACTGGGGCCTGGACGTCGGCTTCATCTACTACTACTACCCTGGTTCAAACGCGAACACGGCAGCAGGCACGACATTCACCAATCCCAAAAACCCGGGGAAAACATTCAACGGAACGGTCGATAACAAAGAAATTTACATCGGCGGTTCGTGGAAATGGCTGTCGGCGAAATACTTCTACGCGACCGACAGCTACTTCTCCCTGCCGGGGACCAAGGGCTCGAACTACCTCGACCTGACTGCCAACTACGACCTGGGCGGCGGCTGGGGCCTGGTCGGGCACGTGGGCTCGTTCAAGCTCAAGAACTGGAGCACCGGTACGGACGGGACCAACGGCAACTACACCGACTGGAAGCTCGGCGTGACCAAGGACATCAGCGGCTGGGTGCTTGGTGCTGCCTACATCGACACCAATGCCAAAGGCAGCAATTGCGGCACGGCCACTGCAGGCTTCTATTGCTTCAGCGACTCGAGCCCGACTCCTGCAGCCGGATCCAAGTTCAAGGATGCCGGCAAAGGCACCGTCGTTCTCTCAGTCAGCAAGACATTCTGATCCCGGCACTTACCGGCCGGGCCGAGCGCCCGGCCGCACCCAAGGGGAAAACATGAAACAGGTAACCGCAATCATCAAGCCGTTCAAACTCGACGAAGTGCGCGAAGCGCTGTCGGCGATCGGCGTGCAGGGGATCACCGTCACCGAGGTCAAGGGCTTCGGCCGGCAGAAGGGCCACACCGAGCTGTATCGCGGCGCGGAGTACGTGGTCGACTTCCTGCCGAAGGTGAAGATCGAGGTGGCGATCAAGTCCGAGATGCTCGACCAGGTGATCGAGGCAATCGAGAAATCGGCCAACACCGGCAAGATCGGCGACGGCAAGATTTTCGTCTTCGATCTGGAGAAGGTCATCCGTATCCGCACCGGTGAAACCGATGCGGACGCGCTATAGGGAGATGGACATGAAAAGATTATTTACGTACATCGCGCTCACGGCAGCGCTTGCGTTCGCCGGCAACGCCCTTGCGCAGGACAAGCCTGCAGCGCCGGCTGCCGATGCAAAGCCGGCGGCGGCGGCCCCGGCAGAAGCAGCCAAGCCTGCTGCCGCTCCCGCAACAGCAGCGGCTGCGGACGCGAAGCCGGCTGAAGCCCCCAAGCCCAAGGTCGACAAGGGCGACACCGCCTGGATGCTGGTGGCCACCGTGCTCGTCATCCTGATGACGATCCCGGGCCTCGCGCTCTTCTACGCGGGCATGGTGCGCTCGAAGAACGTGCTCTCCGTGCTCATGCAGGTGTTCGTGTGCTTCTGCATGATCGCCGTTCTCTGGGTAATCTACGGATACTCGGTCGCGTTCAGTGGCGGCAACGCCTTCTTCGGCGGATTCTCGAAGATGTTCCTGTCTGGCGTGAACGCGGACGCGGTAGCGGCGACCTTCTCCAAGGGCGTCGTGATCCCGGAGCTCGCCTTCGTGGCGTTCCAGCTCACCTTCGCCGCAATTACACCCGCGCTGATCGTTGGCGCGTTCGCCGAGCGGGTGAAATTCTCCGCAGTACTAGTCTTCCTGGTCCTGTGGTTCACGTTCGCGTACCTGCCGATCGCACACATGGTGTGGTACTGGGACGGCCCTGACGCGATCACCGACGCGAAGACCCTTGAAACCGTCACCGCTGCCGCGGGCTGGCTGTGGGCGAAGGGCGCGCTCGACTTCGCAGGCGGTACGGTGGTGCACCTTAACGCCGGTATCGCCGGCCTGGTCGGCGCCTATGTGATCGGCAAGCGCGTCGGCTACGGCAAGGAGTCGATGGCCCCGCACAACCTGCCGCTCACGATGGTCGGCGCATGCCTCCTGTGGGTGGGCTGGTTCGGCTTCAACGCCGGCTCGAACCTCGAGGCCAACGGCACGACTGCGGCGGCTTTCCTGAACACGCTCGTCGCCACGGCATCAGCGACGCTCGCTTGGTCACTGATCGAGTCGATCGGCAAGGGCAAGGCGTCGATGCTCGGCGCGGTATCCGGCGCCGTTGCCGGCCTCGTAGCCATCACTCCGGCGTGCGGATACGTCGGCACGATGGGGGCACTGGTCATCGGAGCGGTCGCGGGCCTGGTCTGCTTCTGGGGTGTGAACGGGCTTAAGCGCATGCTCGGCGCGGATGACTCGCTCGACGTGTTCGGCGTCCATGGCATAGGTGGCGCGACCGGCGCCATCCTGACCGGCGTGTTTGCGGCGCCGTCGCTCGGCGGCACCGGCATATTCGACTATGTGGCCAACAAGGCTAGCGATACCTACTCGATCTGGGACCAGGTCGTCATCCAGGCGACCGGCTGCATAACGACGCTTGTCTGGTCGGGCGTGGTGGCGTTCATCGCCTTCAAGCTGGTCGACCTCACGATCGGCCTGCGCGTCACGGAAGAAGAGGAGCGCGAAGGCCTGGACGTGGCCACCCACGGAGAGGGCGCGTATCGCATGTAACGGAATGGGCGCGCTGCCCCGGTGGCGCGCCGCAACGAATTACCTAGGTCCTCCTCCTAGTTTTTGGGCGCCTCCGGGCGCCCTTTCTTTTTGCGGCCAGCCGGGCGCGATGTGCCGGGTCAACTCGCGACGACGAGACTGCTCAGGCGCTCCGGGTCAGCCAGCAGGTCTGCGCTGGCCCCGCGGAAGGCTACGCGCCCTCGATTCAGCACCAGCGCGTGGTCGGTCACCTCGAGGGCCAGCTTCGCCGATTGCTCGACGAGGACCACCGTCAGCGCCTCTTCGCGCACCAACCTCTGGATGGCGGAGAGCAGCGTATCCACGATGATCGGGGCCAGCCCCTCGAGCGGTTCGTCCAGAAGCAGCAGCGCGGGGTCCCCCATCAGCGCCCGTCCGATCGCAAGCATCTGCTGCTCGCCACCCGAGATCTGGTTTCCCATGTGGGTGCGACGCTCGGCGAGGCGCGGAAACAGGTCGTACACCCGCTCCCGCGACCATCTGCCGGGACGCGCGGCGACCATGAGATTCTCCTCCACGGAGAGTGAAGGGAAGACATCCCGCGTCTGGGGAACATAGCCGATCCCGAGCCGTGCGCGCTCATGCACCGGCAGCCTTTCGATGGGGCGTCCGCAAAACGAGATGCTCCCGGCATGGAAAGTCGTGAGGCCCATGATCGTCGCAAGCATGGTGGTCTTGCCCACGCCGTTCCGTCCGAGCACCGCAAGCGACTCGCGCTCGGCCAGCGTGAATCCCACGTCTTCGAGGACGACTGTCGCACCGTAGCCGGCACGCACCCCTTCGAGCTTGAGGGCTTCAGGCATGCCGCTCTCCGAGGTAGACACGGTGCACGCGAACGTCGTCTGCTATCTCCTTCGGCGTCCCTTCGCACAGGACTTCTCCCTGGACCAGGACCGTGATCCTCTGCGCGAACCGGAAAACCAGGTCCATGTCGTGCTCGATGATGAGGATCGCGATTTCCTTCGGAAGGCTGTCGAGGGCCTCGAGGATGAGCTCCGATTCGAGGGAGGGCACGCCCGCGGCGGGTTCGTCCAGCAACAACACCTTGGGCTTGAGCCCGAGGGCGATGGCGATCTCGACCAGGCGCTGCTTGCCGTAGGGCAGGTCGAGGACGCGCCGGCCGGCCTCGTCAGCAATGCCGAGCTTGTCCAGAAACTCCATCGCTTCGTCGCGCACCGCATGCTGGGCGCGCGCGGGGCGCCAGAATCCCCCCGCGACGCCGTGCCGCTCGGCCACACCCAGCGCGACATTGTCGAGCACGCTCATGTCCCGGAACAGCGTGTTTATCTGGAAGGTTCGCCCCAGGCCGCGCTTCACCCTGTCCGACTGGGCAAGCGCCGAGACATCTTCTCCGCCCAGCAGCACCGCTCCCGATGAGGGGGCAAGCAACCCGGTGAGCAGGTTCACGAAAGTCGTTTTCCCCGCTCCGTTGGGCCCGATCAACGCATGCCGTGCCCCGGCTTCGAGCCGAAAATCTATCCGGTCGGCGACCGTAAGAGCACCGAAACTCTTGCAGAGGCTGCGCGTTTCGAGCACGGCAGTCATGCCTTTCTCCACATCCGGGCGATCACGGCATCCGAAATCCCGAGAATGCCGCCCCGCGCGAACAGCACTACGATCACCAGCATCAACCCGATCCCGAAGTACCAGTACTCCGGGAACTGCCGCGCGAGGTAGTCCTGCGCGATCAAGAACAGGAGCGGGCCTACAAACGCACCGTACAACCGGCCGACTCCCCCGAGAATCAGCATCACGAGCAACTCGCCCGATGGCTCGAAGCCCAGCACGTTCAGCCCGACGAACTGGTTTGTCTGGGTAAGCAGGGCGCCAGCGACTCCGGCAATGGCCGCCGACAGCGTGTAAACCGCAAGGAGCCGCTTGTATACCGGCGCGCCCACTGCATGCATGCGCACGCTGTTCTCGCGTATGCCGTTCAACGCCGCGCCAAAGGGCGAGTAGATCAACCGGCGGATCAGCCACCAGCCGCCGAACACCAGCACCAGGCACCACAGGTACGCGGTTCGTCCATACATGTCGAACTTGAAAAGGCCCAGGATCGGAGCGATGGTGACCCCGGAGAGCCCGTCTGCGCCGCCGGTAATCGGCGTGGCCTTGTTGGCGATCTCGAGGCACACGGCCGCGACCGCCAGCGTAAGCATGAGTTGCGTGAGCCCATGCGTACGCAGGACCAGCGCGCCCGTCGCCAGGCCCAGCAGCCCCGCCGCGATTGCGCTGCAAAGCATTTGCAACAGCGGGTCGGTGACGCCTAACTTGGCGGAAAGGATGCCGGTCACATAAGCGCCCAAGCCGAAAAACGCCGCGTGGCCCAGGGTGATGATTCCCGCGTAACCCAGGATCAGATCGAGCGACAGCGCAAACAGGATATACGTGAGCACCCGCGCACCGAGCGACAGGTAGTCGGGCAGCAGGAAAAACACAGCCAGCGCCGTGACCCAGGGCAGCCATTCGGTCCAGCGCAGGCGGGGATCCGCGTTGTAGCCGACCGGGTGGTTCACGTGCGCTTCCCGAACAGGCCCATCGGGCGCCACAACAGCAGCCCGATCGTCGCGGCATAGATGAAGAATGCGCCGAACTGCGGCAGCCAGTATTTGCAGGCCGTATCGGTGATACCGATCAGCAACGCGGCCACGAACGGGCCGCGCAAACTGCCGAGGCCGCCGACGGAGACGACGATCAGGAAGTAGACCAGCTGCTCGAACGGATAGGTCGGCTGGATGGCGACAATGTCAGCACCGAGCGCGCCGCCGAGGCCCGCCAGCCCACTGCCGACCGCGAAAGTGATCGTGAACAGCCGCCTGGTGTTGATGCCGATGGCCTGCGCCATCGCGCGGTTGTCGACCGCGGCACGCACCATGGCGCCCCAGAGCGTGCGCTCCACGCCAAACCAGAGGGCGGCGATCATCGCGGCGCTAAACACGATCAGGAACACGCGATACGCCGGAAAATCGCGCCCGAGCAGCGCGAACTGGCCCTTGAGGTAGTCGGGCAGGACCACCGGGGCTTGCAACGTGCCGTAAAGCAGCCGCGCCACCGCGACCGACATGAAGATCAGGCCGATCGTGAACAGGACCTGCTCGAGTTCGGATGCGCCGTAAAGTCGTGAATACAACAGCCGCTCGAGGATGACGCTCGCCGCGGCCACCAGGACAAAGGAGAGCGCAAGGGCCAGCGCAAACGGCAGGTGGAAGCGGCTCAGGGACGTGACCAGGATGTAGCCCCCGGCCATCGCGAAAACGCCATGGGCAAGATTGGTGAATCCCATCAGGCCCATCGTCACCGACAGCCCGACCGAGATCACGTACAGGATCATCCCGTAGGCCACGCCATGGAAGGCGACACTGACCAGGGAGGAGATGAATGCTTCCATGGGCGCGGGGCGGAAGTGCTGGACTGTACCCGGACAAAAACCCCCCGCGCCGTCGCCCTGCTGCAGACGAAGTGGGGGCCCTTGAGCGTTACTTCTTCTTCTCGAATTCCTTCAGCGGATCCTTGATCGCGGTCGTGATCGTCTCGATTTCCACGTTTGCGAGCTTGCCATCAACCTTGCGCACTTCGCGCAGGTACTCCGGATTGATCACGTCGCGGGTCTCGGGGTCGATCGACATCGGGCCGCGCGGGCTGCTGGTGCTCTTGTACTGCTTCAGTATTTCCATCGTCTTGTCGGGATCGATCTTGCCACCCTGCGCGCGGATGGCGCTGTAAATGGCGTCCATCGCGTCCCATGCACCCACCACCATGAAGCCGGGGTTCAGGTCGGCGCCGTACTCTTTCTTGTAAGCGGCCACGAAAGCCTTGTTGGCCGGCCGCTCGGCGGCAGCCGAGTAGTGGTGCACGGTGATGACGCCCAGCGCGGCATCGCCCATTCCCTGCAACTCCTCGTCGGTGGTGATGTCACCGGTGCCGAGGTACTTGATGTTGGCCTTGTCCATGCCGAGGTCGCCGTAGGCCTTCATCATCGCCGTAGCCTGCTTGCCGGCCGGGTTGAAGGCGAACAGCACATCGGGCTTGGCGTCCTTGATGCGCTGCATGAACGGCACGAAGTCGGGGTTGGCGAGGGGAATGCGCACGGTGCCGATCACTTCGCCGCCGCCTTCCTTGAATCCCCTGACAAAGCACCCCTCGGCCTCATGGCCCGGCGCGAAGTCGCTGACCGCCGAATAGGCTTTCTTGTATTTCTTGGCCGCCCACTGCCCGAGCGGGTAGGCCGACTGGCACAGCGTGAACGACACCCGCGCCATGTACGGGGACATGCTGATGACTTTGGCACCCGCCGCGTTTGCGCTGACGAAAGGGATCTTGGCTTCGGCAGTGAGCGGCGCGATCGCGGCCATGTTCGGCGTCCAGACGACGCCGGTAAGGATCTGGACCTTGTCACGCACGATCAGTTCCTGCGCGACGCGCTTGGCAACGTCGCCGTTCGCCCCGGTGTCGTCACGCGTGATGAGCTCGATCTTGACCCCGGGCGGCAACTTGTCGGCGTTGAGCTTCATGTAGAGCTTGACGCCCTTGTCGATCTGGTCGCCTTGCGCCGCACCGGGCCCGCTGTAGGAACTGATGAGGCCGATCTTTACGGTCTGTGCGGCAACTGGGAATGCGCAAACCAAGGCTGCCGCAGCCAGGCTCACACAAAGGGATATCTTGTTTTTCATGGATCCTCCTCCTCTCCGATGGGAAAAGCTGCTGATCAGGAGCCCACAGGCTACCTGCAGCGGCTCATTCTTGAGCCTGATAAAGATCGATTAGGATACCTGACTATGAACGCCGTGGAACACCTCTTGGGCGCGGCTGCGCTGGCGCGCCACGGCACGCGCACGGCCCTGGTCTGCGCCGGCGATTCGGTGGGCTATGCCGAGCTGGCGAGCCGGGTACGGCGTGCGGCGGCCGCCTGGCGCTTCCTGGGCGCACGCCCGCACGACCGGGTGCTCATCCAGCTGCGCGATACCCCCGAATTTGCGGCGGCTTGGCTTGGAGCCTTGCACTGCGGCGCGGTGGCCATCGCTGTAAACGGCAAATCGACGGGCGACGAGCAGCGATACATGTTCGAAGACAGCGCCGGGAAACTCTTCCTGGCTGAAGCGGGGAGCGCCGGGAGCGTCGCCGCTTTTGCAGGAGAGCGCTGTATCGATACCGCGAAGTGGCGCGCGGCACTGGGTTGGGTGGAGCCTCTGACCCAGCCAGCCGATGTCAGCCCCGGGGATCCTGCGTTCTGGCTGTATTCCTCAGGCACCACCGGTCGTCCCAAGGGCATTGTGCATGCGCACAAAGATGTGCTGCCGGCTGGAAACGGAATGCGCCAGGTGCTGGGCCTCGGCGCAGGCGACACCGTTTTCGGCACCTCGAAGCTGTTCTTCGCCTACGGCCTGGAGCACGCACTGCTCGGCCCGCTGGCGCTGGGTGCCGCATCGATCCTCCACCCAGACCCCGTCGACGCAGCGCACGCGGTCGAGATCGTGGCGCGCCACAAACCTGCCGCCTTCTTTTCCGTGCCCTCCTTCTATCGCCGGCTGCTTGCACTGGGGCCGGAAACGCTCGCGCCGTTTCGCACCGTTCACCACTTCGTGGCGGCCGGCGAAAGGTTGCCCGCACAGGTGCTGGAAAAGTGGATTGCAGCCACGGGCCGGGAAATCCTCTCCCTGTACGGGATGTCCGAAACATTCTGCGTCGCGATGATGACTCCGCCAGGTACGTCGAGCGCCGTGCGTACGGGGCGGCCTCTTGCGGGCGTGGATACGAAGCTGCTCGATGAGTCTGGGGCGCCCACGAGGGAAGACGAGCCAGGCGTGCTCTGGATCCGCCACCCGTCACTTGCCGCGGGCTACGCAAACCGCCCCGAAGCGAACCGCGAACAGTTCGTGAACGGATGGTTCTGCACCAAGGATGTTTTCGTGCGCGATGCCGACGGCTTTTTCTCCCACCAGGGTCGCTCGGACGAATTCATCAAGGTGGCGGGGCAATGGGTGCAACCTGGAGAACTCGAGGAAGCCGCGGTTTCGGACCCCTCGATTTCCGAGGCTGCCTGCGTGCGGGTAAACGACGCCGACGGCTTTGAACGGCTGGCCCTGTTCGTGACCTCGGGCGCCGCCCCGGAGGCGGCCATTTCCGCCGCGGTGCAGGCATGCGAACGCAACCTGCCCCGCCACAAGCGGCCAAAATGGGTCCGGATCGTGCCCGAACTCCCGAGAACCGCCACAGGCAAGCTGCAGAGGTTCCGCCTGCGCGAACTGATCGAGCGCGAACTGGCCGGAAAAGACTAGAATTCCCCCCCTTAAATCTTCATCCACGACGAGATCACTATGGCTTACGCAATTCCCTTCTGGACGCCCCCCGCCCTTCCCATCGCAGGCTCGGCCGACACTTTCCCGGTCCGGCGCATCTTCTGCGTAGGGCGCAACTACGTGGAGCACCAGAAGGAGATGGGCGGCGATGGCCGCGAACAGCCGTTCTTCTTCATCAAGTCCGAATTCGCGCTGATCCCGAATGGCGGCGACGTCCACTACCCGGCGAAGACCACCAACTACCACTACGAAACGGAAATGGTCGTCGCGATCGGCAAGGGCGGCCGCCGGATTCCCGCCAAGGAAGCGACCAACCACATTTTCGGCTACGGGGTGGGCCTCGACATGACGCGCCGCGACCTGCAGCAGTTGGGCAAGGACAAGGGCCGTCCCTGGGATTTCGGCAAGAATTTCGATGAATCGGCGCCGTGCGCCGCGCTAACGCCGGCCGCGAAAATAGGCCATCCTTCCAAGGGAGCGCTGTCAGTGATGGTCAACGGCAAGGAGCGCCAGAAAGCCGACCTGTCCGACATGATCTGGTCGGTGCCCGAGCAGATCGAGTACCTGACCCAGTACTACACGCTCGAGCCGGGCGACATCATCATGTCGGGCACGCCCGCCGGCGTCGGTCCCGTGCAAGCGGGTGACGAACTCGTGGCGCACATCGACGGCCTCAGCGACCTGCGCGTAAAGATCGTGCCGGCGCTCTGAGCAGCCTGTGGCGAGCCCCATGCAGCTTTACACGTTCTTTCGCAGCTCGGCGGCGTTCCGGGTGAGGATCGCCCTCAACCTCAAAGGCATGGCCTATGAGTCGATCGCCGTTTCGCTGCCCAAGGGGGCGCACCGCAAGGATGAGTTCGGCGCGATCAACCCGCAACGGCTGGTGCCCGCACTGATCGAGGACGGGCACCTTCTGACGCAGTCGCTGGCGATCATGGAGTACCTGGAAGAAAAGCAGCCGGCCCCCCCGCTGCTTCCCAAGGACCTCCTCGGGCGCGCCCGGGTGCGTTCGCTAGCGCTGCTGGTCGCCTGCGAAATTCACCCGCTCAACAACCTTCGGGTACTGCAGCACATCAAGCGCGATCTGGGCCAGGACGAGGCGGGAATCAACACCTGGTACCGGCACTGGATCGCGGAGGGGTTGGCCAAGTTCGAAGCCGATCTGACGCAAACCCCCGGTACCGGAACCTACTGCCACGGCGAAACGCCCGGCATGGCCGACTGCTGCCTCGTGCCGCAGATCTTCAATGCACAACGCTATGAATGCGACCTCGCGCCGTATCCGAAGACCATGCGGGTGTTCGACGCCTGCATGAAGCTCGAAGCATTCGACCGGGCCCAGCCGATGAAGCAGCCGGACGCCGAGTAGCGCCAAGCGTCAGAGCGCGGCGAGTTCCTCTTCGAGGACGGCGGCGAGTTCCCCGACGATTGCGTCGGACGAAAAGACCGCTTCGAGCGCAAGGTCCGGACGGGCCGCAGCGGCGACCTCCCTGAGGTTGCGGCCTTCGGCGACCGCTACCGTGCACCAGTCATCGACTTGCGACATTGCACTCGCACGATCCATGCCCTCCATCAGCAGGCGCGACAGGCGCTCCGAATACACCAGGCCCTGAAGCGAATCGAGGTTCTGTCGCATCCGGACGGGATTGACCACCAGTCCGCCGGCGATCCGCTCCAGCGCATCCAGCGCGGCGCCGGCCGTTTCCATGAGTTCGGGCAGCGTCGCCAATTCCGCCTGCCATCCGCCGATCGAGCGCTCATGTTCCTGGCCGGCAGCGTGGAGCAAGGTTGCCATCAGTCCCGGCGCCCGGGTCGATGCCGCAATGGCTTGCAGGCATGCCACTGGATTTCTCTTGTGCGGCATGGCGCTCGACCCGCCTACGCCCTTCTTCGGCGCGGCCTCGAACATTTCGCCCACCTCCGGCTGGGACATGAGCGCGACGTCGCGCGCGATTTTGCCTACCGTGGCGACGAGGATCGCCAGCGCGGACGCGAAGGAAAGCAGTTCGTCGCGATGGCTGTGCCAGGACCGCGCCTCGGCGATTCCGAGGCGTTGCGCAAGGCCGCGGCGCACCTGCACTCGCGCGGATCCGAGCGCATCAAGCGTGCCGACCGGCCCGCCGAGCTGGACGCTGAGCGCCCGGCCCGCGGCGTCTGCAAGCCTGGCCCGGCACCGGTTCAGCGCTGTCGCCCAGCGCGCAATCTTTATTCCGGCGGTGATCGGGGTTGCGGGCTGCATCATCGTGCGGCCCAGCATGAGCACGGTTGCATTGCGGCGGGCGTGACCGGCCAGCTGCGCGACTGCCACGCCAAGCACACGATCGATTTCCACCATGCATGGTTTCATGCACAGGACCATCGCCGTATCCAAAACGTCCTGGCTGGTCGAGCCGTAGTGGACGAACGAGGCGGCCTTCGCGTTCATGGCGCGCACATGCGCCGTCAGGCCCTTCACCAGGGGAATGGCCAGCGACCCGGCCGACTTGCCGTCCGCCGCGAGCTGCGGGATGGAGAAGGCAACGCTGCCGCAGGCAGCTTCGATCGCTTTCGCCGCGCCGGGCGGTATGACCCCCGCCTCGGCCTCGCTTTGCGCAAGCGCGCCTTCGAACGCCAGCATGGCGCGCACGAACGCTTCTTCGCCGAGGGCCTCGGTGAACGAGGCCCTCGAAAGGGTGCGCGCCGGCAGGTTTCCGGACATCCGGGGCTAGAACTCGATGAACGCTGTTTCGTCCTTGCCCTGCAGCCGCACGTCCCAGCGCCAGACTTCCGGCGCCTTGGAATCCCGGGATGCGAAGAGCGTGTTGACCCGCGGCCCGGCCGCGCGGGCCAGGGGGTCATCCTTGACGGCGTCCGCTGCCGCGAGGAACACCCGCGTGCGCACCGCCTTGAGCAGGCCGCGCGCGAAGATCGTCACGTTGAGCTGCGGCGCGTACTTTTCGCCCCCGGGACCCGTGCAGGCTCCGGGCATCAGCGTCTCGATCGTGTAGCGGCCGTCGCTTGCGGTCATCGCGCGGCTGTAGCCGTACGCCCTCGCAGCGGCACCAGCGCCCGGCACTTTGCCGGATGGGTCCGCCTGCCAGGTTTCGACCAGCGCATCCGCAATGGCCGTTCCCGCTCCGTCATACACGCAGCCCGTGAGCACGACCCGGTCCCCGCTGCCCGCGAACTGGACTTTTTCCCCGTCTTCCCACTTCAGCCCTACATGGAAGAAAGGGCCGATGGTTTGTGAAGGCGTCCTGTTGCCCATGGTCAGACTCCCATCGGGGTGGCGTTCGCCCCGCGCAAGACGATGTCGAACCGGTAGCCGAGCGCTTCCTCCTCGATGCCCTGCTCGAGGTCGAGCGTGCACACCATGCGCTGCCTGGCGGCGGGATCGGGCACGCTGTTGAAGATCGGATCGATCGGCAACAGCGGGTCGGCCGGGAAGAACATCTGCGTGATGATCCGCTGCGAGTAGGCGTTGCCGAACAACGACAGGTGGATGTGCGCCGGTCGCCATGCCCAGGGGTGGTTCCTCCACGGGTAGGCCCCGGGCTTGATCGTGACGAACCGGTATTGGCCATCGTCGCCGGTGAGCACCTTGCCCTGGCCGAGGAAATTCGGGTCCAGCGGGGCATTGTGCTGGTCGACCGGGTGGGCATAGCGGCCCGAGGAGTTGCACTGCCAGAGCTCGAGCAACGAATTGCGCACGGGCTTGCCGTCCTCGTCGAGCACTCGGCCGACCAGGATAATCTTTTCGCCGAGCGGGGCGCTCTTGCCCCAGGTGGTGAGGTCGGCCTCGGATTCCTTCGCGAAGCTGCGGCTGAACGAGGGGCCGGCGATTTCGAGGGGATGAGGCGCGACACGGATCAGCGGCTGCTTGGGCGCGCGCAGCGCGGTGCTCTTGTATCCGGGAAAATCGTAGGGCGGATCGATTTCCATGCGGTCCCGTGCGGACATTGTGTTACTCCTCTCTGGAAATCCAGATTATTTCGATCTAAACAGGGATTTCAGTTCGTCGCCGATTATCTCGCCTTTCATGGGCGAACCCGGACCATCGACATGCCGGCTCCAAACGCGGGTCTCCGAGCCTGTGGCCATCACCGTTGCGTCCGATCTCACCACCTCATGGGCGACGACAAAGGACTTGCCCCCGAAGCGCGCGATCCTCGAGCGGACTTCGCAGCGGTCCGCCTGCCCGGCTGGATGGATGAACTGGCTCTCGGCGCCGACCAACGGCAGCGCCCGGCCTTCGGCGCGCAAGCGACGGGCCGTATAGCCCACCGAGGCGAAAAAAGCCCAGCTCGCCGCGTCGAACCACCGAAAGTACGTCGGGTAGAAAATGATTCCGGCTGGGTCGCAATCGCCCCACTGCACTTCGCATGCAAAGCGGCCGGTGATCGATGGAAAATCGTTTTCTTCGGATGGCATGAAGGCATGATGATGCGCCGGTTCAGCGTGCGTCAAGCCGCCTGTTTCGCATGTGTTTCGCGCGCAAACGCGAATGCCGCAAGCCCCGCGACCAGCCAGGCGAGCATCAGGCTGAATCCTGCCGAGTAAGCCGAAAAGCTGTAAGTGCGCACCTCCCCTGACATGGTTCCGTCCCAGACGCGGTCGAGCAGCCAGCCGATCAGCGGCTGCATCGCCATGCCGCCCAGCATGTTGCCCATGTTCGCAACTCCGGAGACCGTCCCCGCGAGCGCCGCGGGCGCCGATTCCTTGCTGAAGGCGAACCCGATCACCACGACTCCGGATGACAGACCGAGCCCGACCATGAGCGCTAGCAGGAGCGAATACGGCAGGCCCGGCACGTAGATGAGAACCCCCCACAACATCGCAGCAATGGCGCCGCCGACGACGAGCGGCAGTTTCCTGCGCCGCAGGCGATCGGACAACGCCCCTGCGATCGGGCTGCCCACCGCCCATGCAACCAGCATCACGGAAGTGACGAACGCCGCACGGCCGGTGGTGAGACCATATTGCGAAACCAGGAAGGGCACGCCCCACAACCCTCCGAAAGCGAGCATCGGCCCGGTAATGGCACCGCATCCGATGAAGATCAGCCAGACGTTGCGATACCGGAACACTTCGCGAATGCCGCCGAGCATCGAGTGCGGCGGCCGCGCGCCGGACACCGCGCTCGAATAGCTGCGATAGCCGCGTTCGCGCGGGTCGTCGCGCACGAACAGCCAGGTCGCCACAGCCAGCATCGCGGTCAAGATGGCGGCCGCCAGCATCACCCAGCGCCAGCCGAATGCATCCACGGCCATGCGCAACGGCACCCCCGCCGAGATCCCCCCGAGGCTCCCGCACGCGAGCGCAAGCCCGGAGACCAGCCCGAAGCGGGAGGGCTGGATCCAGTGGGTCGCGAGCTTGAGCATGGCCACGAACGCCACGCCCACCCCCGCGCCCACGAACAGCCGCCCCACACCGACCAGGCCGTAGCCGGGCGCTTGGGAAAACATCAGTGTGCCCACCGCCGCAAGCAGTCCACCTGCGGCCAGCACGCGCCGCGGGCCCCAGTGGTCGACCAACACGCCCGTCGGAATCTGGATGGCCACATAGGTGTAGAAGTACAGCGCCGACAGGTTGCCGAGCGCCATGGCCGAGAGCGCGAACTCCGCCATCAGCTCGTGCGTGATGACGGCGGGCGCAACCCGCTGAAAAAAGCCGATCAGGTACAGGCCCGCGCCCAGCCCCCAGACGGCCAAGGCAAGGCGTATCGGCGGAAAATGCGCGGGGTCGGGTCGGGCCATCGGGAATGTCCGCGGGAAGGAGCGCTGCGGCACGCTTTCCCATTATACGTGCGCGGTTGACACGTCCCTGCGGCTACAGGGACAATATCGCCTGCATTTACGCGCGCATCAGCGCGCAAGAAAAGGAACGCGCTAATTCGCGCGTTGGCGCCGATTTGAGGTTCAGCTTGCGGGCGCCCGGCAAGAAGCATTTGCCGGACAAACAAATCCAGCTAAAGAGACGAGGGCCGTAACCCGTTTCTGGCGCAAGCTGAGCGGGTTTTTTGTTTTCTGGAGTCCCTGTCGTGCACATCCCATCGCATTCCGCCCGGATCGAACCCCTGCTCGCCGAACGCATCCTCGTGCTCGACGGCGCCATGGGCACGATGATCCAGCGCGAGAAGCTGACGGAAGCCCAGTACCGCGGCGAACGATTTAAGGATTTCCCGCACGAGTTGCGCGGCAACAACGATCTCCTCGTCCTGACGCAGCCCGAACTCATCCGCCGGATTCACTGCGAATACCTCGAGGCCGGCGCAGACATCATCGAGACCAACACGTTCAACTCGACCTCGGTGTCGATGGCGGACTACGGCATGGAGGCGCTGGTCTACGAACTGAACGTTGAGGCCGCACGGCTTGCGAAAAGCGCGGCGGCGGAGTGGGATGCGCGCACGCCTGCGAGACCGCGGTTCGTAGCCGGCGTGCTCGGTCCGACCACCAAGACCACTTCGATTTCCCCGGATGTGAATGACCCCGGGTACCGGGGAGTTTCGTTCGACGAACTCGTCACGGCGTATACCGAGGCCCTGCGGGGGCTCATGGACGGCGGCGCCGACTTGATCATGGTAGAGACGGTGTTCGACACCCTCAACTGCAAGGCGGCGCTGTTCGCGATCGAGTCGTGTTTCGAGGCGCGGAACCTGCGCCTGCCGGTGATGATTTCGGGAACGATCACCGACGCTTCCGGGCGCACGCTCTCGGGCCAGACCACCGAGGCGTTCTACAACTCGGTGCGCCACGCGCAGCCCATTTCGATCGGCCTGAACTGCGCACTCGGCGCGAAGGAGCTGCGGCCCTACGTCGAGGAGCTGTCGAACCTTGCCGAGGCCTACACCTCGGTGCACCCGAACGCAGGCCTGCCAAACGCGTTCGGGGAGTACGACGACACGCCGGAGAACATGGCGCGCCAGATGGGCGAGTGGGCGCGCTCGGGCTGGCTGAACATCGCGGGCGGCTGCTGCGGCACGACTCCTGAGTTCATCAGGGCCATCGCCGCCCAGGTCGACGGCGTGGCGCCGCGTGCGATTCCCGACCTGCCCCACGACATGCGCCTGTCCGGACTCGAGCCGTTCAATGTCGGGGAGGCGTCGCTGTTCGTGAACGTGGGCGAGCGCACCAACGTCACCGGCTCGAAGGCGTTCGCGCGGCTGATCCTGGCGGGCGACTACGCGGGGGCGCTCGCCGTCGCGCGCCAGCAGGTGGAGAACGGCGCGCAGGTCATCGACGTGAACATGGACGAGGCGATGCTCGACTCCGAGAAGGCCATGGTCACGTTCCTGAACCTGGTGTCCTCGGAGCCCGATATCTCGCGCGTGCCGGTGATGATCGACTCCTCGAAGTGGAGCGTGATCGAGGCGGGGCTCAAGTGCCTGCAGGGCAAGGGGATCGTTAACTCGATCAGCATGAAGGAGGGCGAGGCCGAGTTCCTGCGCCAGGCGCGCCTGGTGCGCAAGTACGGCGCCGCCGCCGTGGTTATGGCCTTCGACGAGAAGGGGCAGGCCGACACCTACGAGCGCCGCATCGATATATGCGCCCGTGCCTACGCGCTGCTCACCGAGTCCGCCGGCTTTGCGCCCGAGGACATCATCTTCGACCCGAACATCTTCGCCGTCGCGACCGGGCTCGAGGAGCATTCGAACTACGGCATCGACTACATAGCGGCGACGAAATGGATCCGCGCCAACCTGCCGCACGCCAAGATTTCCGGCGGAGTGTCGAACTTCTCGTTCTCGTTCCGCGGCAACGACGCGGTGCGCGAGGCCATGCACACGGCCTTCCTGTACCACGCGGTGGGCGCCGGCATGTCGATGGGCATCGTCAACGCGGGACAACTCGGGGTTTACGCCGAGATCGTTCCGGAGTTGCGCGAACGCGTCGAGGACGTGATTTTCAACCGCCGCCCCGACGCCACCGAGCGGCTGATCGAGGTCGCCAATACCGTGAAGGGCGGCGCGAAGGAAAACATCAAGGACGACACCTGGCGCCGCGGTCCGGTGGAAGGGCGCCTCGCGCACGCGCTTGTCAACGGGATCACCGACTTCATCGTCGAGGACACCGAGGAGATCCGCCTCAAGATCGAAGCGGCCGGCGGCAAGCCGATCGAGGTCATCGAAGGCCCGCTGATGGACGGCATGAACGTGGTCGGCGACCTGTTCGGCGCCGGCAAGATGTTCCTGCCGCAGGTGGTCAAGTCGGCGCGCGTCATGAAGCAGGCGGTCGCGCACCTGATCCCGTACATCGAGGCGGAGAAGATCCGCAGCGGCAACGCCGGCAAGGCCAAGGGCAAGATCGTCATCGCCACCGTCAAGGGCGATGTGCACGACATCGGCAAGAACATCGTCGCGGTGGTGCTCCAGTGCAACAACTACGACGTGGTCAACCTCGGCGTCATGGTGCCGGTGCAGAAGATCCTCGAGGTTGCGAAAGCCGAGAAGGCCGACGTGATCGGCCTCTCTGGGCTGATCACGCCCTCGCTGGAAGAGATGGCGCACGTCGCGCGCGAAATGGAGCGCGACGGGTTCAAGGTTCCGCTGCTGATCGGTGGCGCCACGACTTCGCGCGCCCACACCGCGGTCAAGATCGCGCCGAATTACAGCGGGCCCGTGGTCTACGTGCCGGACGCCTCGCGCAGCGTATCTGTGGTCTCGAACCTGCTCTCGGGCGACCTGCGGGACGCCTACCTCGCCGGCGTGCTTGCCGACTACGACAAGATCCGCGCCCAGCACCACGACAAGAAGGGGCCCGGGCCGCTGCACCCGATCGCGGAAGCGCGCAGGCTCGGCCTCAAGACCGACTGGGGCGCCTACGAGCCGCCGGTGCCCATGCAACCCGGTATCCAGGTCCTGCGCGACTACCCGGTCGAAAAGCTGGTCCCGCATATCGACTGGACCCCGTTCTTCCAGGCGTGGGAACTGTCAGGGCCATACCCGCGGATCCTGCAGGACGCGGTGGTGGGAGAAGCGGCCAGGAAGGTGTTTGCCGAGGCGCAGGAGATGCTTGCGCGCATCGTCAAGGAAAAGTGGATTTCCGCCAGCGGCGTGTTCGGCCTGTTCCCCGCCGCACAGGTGAACGGCGACGACATCGAGATCTACCGGGATTCCCGCTCGCGCGAGGTCCTGATGACCTGGCACAACCTGCGCCAGCAGAATCACAAGCCGACCGGGCGCGCCAACCAGTGCCTGGCCGATTTCATCGCCCCGAAAGGCTCCGGGGTAGCCGACCACATCGGTGCCTTCGCCGTTTGCACCGGCGGCTTCGACGCGCGGCTGGCCGAGTACGAAGCCACGAACGACGACTACAGCGCGATCATGCTCAAGGTGCTAGCGGACCGGTTGGCGGAGGCCTTCGCCGAGCACCTGCACCAGCGCGTGCGGCGGGAATTCTGGGGCTATGCCGCAGATGAAGCGCTCTCCAACGAAGACCTGATCGCCGAGGAATACCGCGGCATCCGTCCCGCGCCGGGCTACCCGGCCTGCCCGGACCACACCGAGAAAGGGGACCTCTTCCGCCTGCTCGACGCGCCGGGAAATGCGGGCATGACCCTGACCGAGTCCTACGCCATGCTGCCGGCTTCCGCGGTATCGGGGTTCTACTTCTCCCACCCCGACTCGGGCTACTTCGCGGTTGGCAAGATCGGCCGCGACCAGGTCGAGGACTATGCGCGCCGCAAAGGCATGGGGCTTGAAGAGGCCGAACGGTGGCTGGCGCCCTACCTGGCCTACGAGCCGGCCGCAATCAAAGTTGCAGCCTAGCGATTTCATGCCGGCTGGCGCAAAGCTGTTCCTGTCCGCTGGCAGCCTGCTGGCGCTGGCCGCGGTCGCGATCGGCGCTTTCGGGGCGCATGGGCTCAAAGGGCGCCTTTCCCCGGAAATGCTCGCCGTGTACCAAACGGGAGTGCAGTATCACTTCTATCACGCGTTGGGCCTCGTGCTGGTCGGGCTGGCATTCTTCCACCTGCCGGATGGAGCGGTCCTGCGCGCATCCGGCTGGTTGATGGGTGCGGGGATACTGTTTTTTTCGGGGAGCCTTTACGCGCTGGCGCTGACGGGCGAGAAGTGGCTCGGGGCGGTCGCCCCGATCGGCGGCAGCGCGTTCATCCTGGGCTGGGGCGCATTCGCGTGGGCCGTGCTTCGCACGCCGTAAAAGTACTTATACCAGTACATAAATTGACAGGATAGAGGCTCCCATACTAGGGTTTATACAATGAAAGTCTAGGAATTAGCGCGCGGATGGCTGGTTTGGTGTGTGCCCGCATGGCGCACGACGCCATACCGCTGCGGCAGCAGGGATCCGGCCACCATGCCGCAGATCGCCGCGATCAGCCCGGCGAACTGGGGCGGGAAGAAGCCTTCTGGCGCGACCAGCTCGAGCGAAATCCAGGTGCCAAGCCCCAACAGCATCGCCGCCGCCGCGCCCTGTGTGGTGGCGCGCTTCCAGTACAACCCGAACGCCAGCGGCGTGAACGCCGCCACCAGAGTGATCTTGTAAGCATTCTCTACCATGCCGTAGATCGTCGAATTGGAGGTCATCGCGAACACGAGCACCCCCAACGCGAACACGAGCACCACGATCCTAAGCATGCGCAGGAACTGGTCGTCGGTGATGTTGGGGAAGAAGTCGCGCAGCACGTTCTCGGCGAAGGTGACCGACGGCGCGAGCAGCGTGGCCGACGAACACGACAGGATCGCCGCCAACAGTGCGCCGAAGAACATGACTTGCACGGCGAACGGCGCGTGGTCGAGGATCAGCCGGGGCAGGATGTACTGCGAATCCTTGGCGAGCAGGTCGGTCACCATCTTCGGGTCGATCAGGCTGGCCGAGTAGGCGAGGAACATGGGCACGAACGCGAAGAAGAAGTAAAGGCTGCCGCCCATCACCGAACCGATGGCCGCGGTGTTTTCGTTCTTGGCCGCGCTGACACGCTGGAACACGTCCTGCTGCGGGATCGAGCCGAGCGCCATGGTCATCCACGCCGCGGCGAAGGCGATCACGTCGCGCGGCTCAAGGCCGGGCCAGAACTCGAGCTTGCCCGCCGCCCGGGCGTGCTCCACAACCACGCCGGCGCCCCCGGCCATGCCCGAGACGACCACGGCGATGTAGATCATCCCCACGCCGATGATCAGCATCTGGAAGAGATCCGTGAAGGCCACCGAGAACATGCCCCCGGCCAGCGTATAGACCAGCACGATGGCCACGCCGATCACCATGCCCTGCCAGGGGGCCAGCGCGCCGTCGGTCAGCACGTTGAACACGAGACCGAGCGCCGTCACCTGCGCCGAGACCCAGCCCAGGTACGAGATCACGATGCAGATCGCGGCGGCCAGTTCCACGGTCCGGTTGTAGCGTGCGCGGTAGTAGTCGCCGATCGTGAGCAATCCCATCCGGTACAGCGGGCGAGCGAAGAACAGGCCGACGAAGATCAGGCACATCGACGAGCCGAACGGATCGGCGACGACCCCCTTCAGCCCATCGTTCAGGAACTTGGCGGGGATGCCGAGGACGGTTTCGGAGCCGAACCAGGTAGCGAACACCGTGGCCACGATGAACGGCAACGGCAGGTGGCGGCCGGCCACCACGAAATCCGTGGAGTTCTTGACCTTCGTCGCGGCATACAGGCCGATGCCGATGGAGACGATGAGGTAGAGGATGACAAGCTGGAGCAGCATGGGTTTTCTACCGTGCAAACGGTGCCATGATAGCGAGCGCCGCTGCGCTTGCCAACGCCGAAATCCCTCAGGGTTCGAACCCGGCGGCCGTCAACCCGGCCCCCGCAGGCATCATGATCGATCCGGCACAGGCCACCGAAAGGCTGAAGGGCATCTCGCCAAGGGAGCGCTCGAGCGCCAACGCGTGCCCCGGGTCGGCCACTTCCACGAACGCGCGCACCGCGCGGGTTTCCCGCAAGGCGCGCGCGAGCGAGACCTGCAGCACGACTTTGCCCGTGCAGCACGGGCACCCGGCGGAAAACAGCCGCACGCCAGGCCCGCGACCGGGGGGCAGGGCGTTCACCAACCCGAGCCAGTCGAGCCGCTCCGCACACAGCCTGGCAATCAGGGAGGTCTTGCCCGAACCCGTCGCACCGGCAACGATGTGCACGGGAATCAGCGCCATCCGTTCTTCAGCCTTCCTCGCGGCGCCCGACCGGCAGGCCGAGGGCCTTCAGCTTGCGGTACAGGTGGGTGCGCTCGAGCCCGGCCCGTTCGGCCACGCGCGCCATGCTGCCGTTCTCGCGCGCCAGCTGGTACTCGAAATACAACCGCTCGAACGCGTCGCGCGCCTCGCGATACGGCTGGTCGAGCGGCAGTTCCCCGGCGGAGGCAGGCGCGGAATGCGCGGCCAGCACGCGCTCCACGTCGGCCAGGTGGACCTCTTCCTCCAGTGCGGTGAGCGCAAGGCTCTTGACCGCCGCGCCGAGCTGCGCGAGGTTGCCCGGCCAGGCGTGCTGGCGGAGCGCATTCAGGGCCGCCGTCGAGAACCGGCGCGGCGGGCATATGCGCCCCTCGACCAGCTGCGCGAGTTCCAGGGCCGCGATGTCGGGCACTTCTTCGGAAAACTCCCGCACTGCCGGCAGCGCGATGACGAGCTCGGACAGCCTCATTGCAAGATCGGCGTCGAAATCGTGCTCGGACACGAGGCGCTGCGGTTCCACCGGCGAAAAGGACACCACACGCGCCTTGTGCTTGTCTGCCCGCACCAGGAGGAAATCGAGGTTCTTCTGCTCGCTGCGCGACAGGCGCGTAAGGTCGGAGACGAAAAGGATCCCGCCTGCGGCGCGGGCAAGCACTTCCGAGGGCGGCTCGTTCAGAGCCTCGATGCCGGCGACAAACGGCGCGCCGGCCAAAAGCAGGTGCCGGACGAACATTTCCGCCTGCATGCCGCGCTCGCCGCGCAGCAGCAGCGGCGCGCCGACCTGCGCGAGCTGCGCCAGCCGTTTCTTGAGATCCGCCAGCGCCGTCGAACGGCCCAGCGCCGCGAGCGAGAGTCGCCGGGGAACGGGTGCGTCCTGGTTGCGCAGGGCGCGCTTGACCGTGGCGAGCAGGCGCTGCAGCGCTATCGGCTTCTCGAGGTAGTCCTGCGCTCCGCTGCGCGTCGCCTCGACCGCGGTTTCGATCGTCCCGTGCCCGGACATCATGACCACCGGCATCGTGAGCTGCCCGTTCGCGGCCCACTCCTTCAGCAGCGTGATGCCGTCCGTATCGGGCATCCAGATATCGAGCAGCACAAGGTCGGGCCGCTGGGCTCCGCGCATTCGCCGCGCGGCCCCTGCATTTTCGGCGAGCAATACCTGGTGGCCCTCATCGGCCAGGATTTCCGCAAGCAACTCGCGAATGCCGATTTCGTCGTCGACGACCAGGATCTGGGCCATGGGATTCTCAGGCGGCCTTCGCCGAGGCGCTGCCGCCGTCGGACACGGGCAACAGGATGGTTACGGACGCACCGCTGTGCGGGCGGTTCTCGATTGCAATCTCCCCGTGGTGCTCGGAGACGATTTTCTTGACGATGGCGAGTCCCAGGCCCGTGCCGCGTGCTTTCGTCGTGACGTACGGTTCGAAGATCCGCGCCATGAGTTCCTCCGGGAACCCGTCCCCGTTGTCGCTCACCACGAGGCGCACCGCTTTGCCCGCAAGCTCGGTGCGCACCTCGATCGCCGCATCAGGCGCCTTCGCCGCGCCAAGCGCGTCCTGCGCGTTCTGGACCAGGTTGTGCAGCACCTGGCGGATCTGCGAGGAATCGGCGAACACCTGCGGCACCCCGGGGGCGAGCTTGCGATGGATCGGGATCCCGGAGGTTTCATACATCGACAGCACCTCGGCGACCAGCGCATTGAGGTCAAGGCGCGCCAGCACCGGCGCCGGGAGCCGCGCGTAGTCGCGGAAATCGTCGACCATCGATTTCAGCGCCGCGACCTGGTTCACGATCGTCTGGGTCCCGCGTTTGAGGATTTCGGCGTCCGCAGGCCCGAGCTTGTCCGACAGCTTCATTTCCAGCCGTTCGGCCGACAGCTGGATCGGGGTCAGCGGATTCTTGATTTCATGGGCGAGGCGGCGGGCGACCTCCGCCCAGGCCGTTGCGCGCTGCGCCTGGATGAGCTGCGTCACGTCGTCGAACACGAGCACATAGCCCGAAGGCAGCGGCGTGCCGCGCGCAAGCAACGTCTTGCCGGTGCCGGACAGCACCAACTCGAGCTGCCAGCCCTTGTCGCCGTGCCCCGCGAACGCCTCTCCTACCGGCCCGGCGAAGGACTCGAACCCGCCCCACTCGCCGAGCGCCCTGCCGGTCAGTGCGCCCAGTTCCCCGCCCAGGATCGCTACGGCGCCATGGTTGAAAATGGACAACCTGAGCTCTGGATCGAACACCAGCACCCCCGCCGACAGGTTGGCGAGGATGTTCTCCAGCCGCGCCTTGGCGGTTTCCAGCTGGATGCGGTTGGATTCCACCACCTGGCGGGCTTCGTCGAGCTGCCGCGTCATGCTGTTGAACGATTCGAGAAGCACGCCCAGCTCATCCCGGCTGGTGACGGGCATGCGTTTGGAGAAATCCCCGCGTGCCACAGCCTGGGTTGCCTGGGCGAGCTCCGACAACGGCGCCGACATCCGGTCCGACAGGATGAACGCCAGCGCCACCGCGGAAAACAGCGCCATCAGCAGCGCCAAGGTGAGGGTGACGATGTAGCTGCGCTTCAGGCCCTGGCGCGAGAGCGCAAGCTTCTTGTAATCCCCGTAAACCGCCTCGACCGATTCGGCGCTCTTGGAGAGCGCCTCGGGCACGGGATGGCGCAACTGCAGGTAGCGGGTTTCATCTGAAATGGCCGAACCCGAGATCGGCACAATCGCGCGCAGGCCCAGGGGTTTTCCCGGCAGGGCATCGATCAATGTCAGGCCGCGGTTGCTGCGCGCCTGCCGCAATTGGGAGGCGCTGGGTAGTTCGGGCACGAGCTGGGACAGGCTGTCGCTCGCGCTGGCGACGAGCCTGCCGCCGGCAGCGACTACCACGGCGTCCTCCACCCCGGCCTGCTGGCGCAGGCGGTTGAGCGCGACCACTTGCTGGCTGTCGGAACGATCGGCGAGTTCCAGCGCCATCGCGCGCGCCTTGACGCTCAGTTCGCCCAGCATCTGGTCGACTGCGGCCTGGCCGAGCTTGATGCCCCCCTCCAACGCGCTGTCCACGCTCACGTCGAACCAGGACTCGATGCTCTTGGACAGGAACTGCACCGACACCGTGTAGACAAGCACGCCCGGCACTACCGCGATCGCCGCGAACAGGACCAGGAATCGCAGGGTGAGGCGGGACCCGAATACGCGCCGCTTGAGCCGGCGGCGCAGCGAAAGAAGCTGATATCCGACCAGAGCCAGGAGGGCGGCCGCAAGCACGGCGTTGAGCCCCAGCAGGAGCGAATAGTGCTCGGCGAAGAGCGACGTATTGGCACTGGCCGTGGCGAGCAGGAACAGCAGCACGCCGGCCAGCGACATCCCGAGGATCAGCAATGTCTTCACCTGGCCTGCCCGTCGTCACGCTTTTCCGCTGGCGCTGGCGGCGGCGGGGACGGCGGGGACGGCGCAGCCGGCGCGGGGCGCCAGCTGAACCGCTTCCAGTCGGAATCGAGGTGCCATTCCCTGCTTGTCAGGGCGTTGACCTGGAAAGGCTTCGGCAGCAATGCGAGGTCAAGGCGCATGCGCACCGCCGCTTGGTAGGTGGCATCGGCGAGCGGTGCGGGTTTGTCGAGGACCTGCCAGCCCCGCACCCGCCGCAGCACTCCCAGAGCCTCGGCGAGGGACGCGTAGTTCTGCTGGAGCAATCCGGTGGACAACCGGTAATGCCGCGACAGCGCATGGTAGGAGAGCCGGGTCTGGAGGCGCCGGGTCGCGGTCTTTTCGTCGAACCAGTACCAGCGCGGCTGGGTAAGTTCGAATTCGACCACGAAATAGAGGGGGACCCCGTTGGTCACGGCCTGCTCGAGGCGCGCGTTGAAGTCGAAAGCGAAATCGGCGTTGAGGACGAGCCCGTCCTCCGTCTGTTGGAGGCGGGCTTCGCTGATCCCGATGTCGTCAGCCCGCGCGGCGTGTGCGCCGAGCAGGAGCGCAAGCACTGCCGCCAGCTTAATGAGTGTGCCGCGCATCGCGCTGGTGGGGGTTATTTTTGCAAGAGAGCGAAAAAGAAGCCGTCGTGGTCCGCGTTCGGCAGCAGCTGCGCTGGGGCATCTGCGGGGAGTCCGATTCTGCGGGCCTCCGGATGCCGCCCGCAAAAAGCGTCCACGACCGTTGCGTTCTCCTCTGGAAACACCGAACACGTTACATAGAGCAATTTACCATTCGGCGCGAGTACCCGCCACAGCGCGTCCAGTATGCGCGCCTGGCTCACGGCGAAACGCGCAGGGTCTGCCGCCCGCCGCAGCCATTTGATGTCGGGATGGCGACGGGCGATGCCCGAAGCGGAGCAGGGCACGTCGGCAAGGATCCGGTCGAAGGGCCGGCCGTCCCACCAGTCCCCGGGTCGGGCGCAATCGGCCGCCTGCACTTGGGCGGACAGCCCGAGGCGCGCCAGGTTCTGCCGGATGCGTTCGCACCGGGCCGCGTCAGAATCGAGCGCGAGGAGGTCGACGGCGGCGAGCTCCAGGATATGGCATGCCTTGCCGCCGGGCGCCGCGCATGCGTCGAGGGCGCGCTGCCCGTCGGAGAGGTCCATATAGTGCGCGGCGAACTGCGCGCCCGGGTCCTGGACCGAGACCTCGCCGGCGGCGAACCCCGGAAGGCGGTCGACGCGGACGGGCTGGTCCAGCACCAGGGCACACTCTCCGGCGCGGCGCGCGTTCAGCCCGTCAGCCTCGATTCGCGCCAGGTACGCGTCGGTGGAGATCCGCCTTCGGTTGACGCGCAACCCCATAGGCGGATGGCGGTTTCCCTCGGCGAGTATGGCTTCCCAGCAATGCGGATACGCGTGTCGAACTGCGCTGATCCACCAATCCGGATGCATGTTCCGCGCGGCCGGGTTCGCCGAAACGCGCAGTTCGAGCGCTTCGCGCTCCCGCAGGAACCTGCGCAGCAGCGCGTTTACGAACCCCTTCGCAGCAGGTTTGTTCAGGACCGTACACGCCTTAACCGCCTCGTCGACCGCGACGTGCTCGGCATAGCTGGCGGACTCGATCGCATACAGTGCAGACAGGAGCAGCGCCCGCACTTCCGGATCAGGCGTGCCGCGGTGTGCAAGGGCATCCACAAGGGCGTCGCCGCGGCCATAGCGGCGCAGGGTGCCGAACACCATGTCCATCATTGCGCCGCGCATCGGGCCGTCCACCCCGAAGGCGGCTGGATGCGCGGCCAGGCTTTCCCCGGCGGCCACGCGGGCCACCATTCGGCTCGCGCCCGCAAGCACTGCGGACAGTTCCGGGGCGGCGCTCAATCAGCCGGGCAATGTAAGACGCGAACCCGGCTCGAGCCGGTGCCCGCTCAGGAAGTCGCGGGCGCCGAGGCGCTTGCCGCCTGCCCGTTGCAGTTCGACAAGAACCAGCGCCCCTTCCCCGCACGCCACGACCATGCCTTTGTCGCCCGAGGCAAGAATTTCGCCCGGGGCGCCGCGGCACGGCACGGGGTGCGCGCGCCAGATTTTCACATGGGTGCCATCGTATGCGCAGTGTGCCCCGGGGAAAGGATTGAACGCACGCACCCGGCGGTCGAGTTCGGCGCTGGACTTGCGCCAGTCGAGCAGGGCTTCGCCCTTTTCGATCTTGTGCGCGTAGGTCACGCCATCCGCCGGCTGCCGGGTCGAAGCAGGAGCACCGTGTTCGCATTCGCGCAAAACCTCGACAATCATGGAGGCGCCAAGGACCGCCAGCCGGTCATGCAAAATCAGCGCCGAATCGTCGGCCAGGATCGGGAGTTTGCGCTGGGACAGCATGGCGCCGGTGTCGAGGCCCGCGTCCATCTGCATGATTGTGATTCCCGTTTCCAGGTCCCCGGCGAGTATGGCCCTCTGGATCGGGGCTGCGCCGCGCCACCGGGGCAGTAGCGACGCATGAATGTTCAGGGCCCCTTGACGCGCAACTTCCAGAACGCTCTGGGGAAGTATCAGGCCATACGCCGCCACGACTAGGACGTCCGGCGCCACGTCTCGCAACCGTTCAAGCGCTTCAGGGTCCCGCAAGGTAGGCGGCTGAAATACCTCCAGGCCGTGCCGGACGGCCAGCGCCTTGACCGGACTCCAGCTCACCTTCATTCCCCTACCCGAAGGCCTGTCCGGCTGAGTGAGCACTAGCACTATTTCATGTCCGGCAGCGATCAGGGCCGCGAGGGCTTGATCGGCAAAATGCGGTGTGCCCGCGAATACGATGCGCATCTGAGCAATCCGGGGGAAAAACTTGCGGGCGGTTGCTGCACTTCGTCAATCACGCGGGGAGGCTTCGCTCCCGAACGTTCAGGCGCTCTTTCTGAGCTGCTTGGCTAGTCTCGCGCGAACGCGCGTCTGCTTCAGCTGGGACAGGTATTCGACGAACACCTTTCCTTTGAGGTGATCCATCTCGTGCTGGATGCACACGGCGAGCAAACCCTGGGCTTCGAGGATGAAGGATTTCCCGTTAGCGTCCCAGCCTCGCACCTTGACCCTTTCAGCGCGCGGCACCGTGTCGTAGATGCCCGGCACCGAAAGGCAGCCCTCTTCGATGTCCGACTCCCCGTGCCGCTCAATGATCGCCGGATTCACCAGCGTGATCAGCGAATCCCGCCGCTCTGAAACATCTACAACTATTACCTGCTTGTGCACATCCACCTGCGAGGCAGCCAGACCGACTCCCGGAGCGGCGTACATTGTCTCGGCCAGGTCGTCCGCCAGTTTTCTGAGGGGCGCGTCAAAAACGGTGACCGGCGCGGCTACCTTGTGGAGCCGGGCGTCAGGATAGCGAAGGATGTTCAGGATCGACATTTGAAGTGGAAATAAGCTTGCTGACAGAGGAATTTACGTTCACAATCTCATGCGGTATGTAAATTGTCTGGGCTTTATGCTACATTTGGGTGGCAAGAGGGTTTATCAAGCGGGTTTTACAAGCCGACCGGACATCGGGGGCTCCATGCACTATCAGTTGCGTAAGTCTATCACAACGCTCGTTTTTGTCCTTTGTTCCGGGCTTGGAGCCGGCGCCTCGGCGCAGGTCGCGCCCGCCGAACTCAAGCCCGACGCGCCTGAGCGCTACATCGTCGTTCCGGGCGACACGCTTTGGTCGATCGCCGAGCGGTACCTGACCGCGCCGCAGCGATGGCCGCAGCTTTGGGAGATGAACAAGGACACCGTCGGCAACCCGCACCGCATCTACCCAGGCGACGTTCTGGTGCTGGATCGCGCGAAGGGCCAGCTTGCCGTATCGGATACCGTGAAGCTCACGCCCAAGGTGCGTGCCGAGCAAACCTCGATCCAGCAAATCCCGAGCATTCCACCCGCCCTGATCGAGCCGTTCCTGACGCGGCCCCTGGTCATCGAACCGGGCGGCCTGGACAACGCGCCGACGATCGTCGCCACCGATGAGAACCGGTTGCTCCTTGGCGTAGGAAGCGTCGCCTACGCCCGGGGACTTATGAACTCCAAGGAAGAAACCTGGCATATCTACCGGCGCGGCAAGGCGCTGATCGACCCGGAGAGCAATCTCAATCTCGGCTACGAAGCCATGTTTCTCGGCACGGCACAGATCCGCAAGTCTGGCGAGCCCGCCACCGTGGAAATCGTGGCTGCGACCCAGGAGGTTACGATCGGCGACAAGCTCGTCGCGGCCGGACCGCCACGGGTGCCCACTTATGCGCCTCGCGCGCCTACCGGACAGGTTCGCGGCCGGGTGATGTCGATATATGGTGGCGTAGGCACGGTCGGGGAAGGTGGCCGCGGTTCTGTCGTTACCCTCAACCGCGGAAAGGCCGACGGCATCGAGCCCGGGCATGTTCTCGCGCTTTTGCGGCTCGGGGTCACACTTACCGACAAGCGTGGCACGCCGGGCTACGTTGAAACAGCGTCTGCTGAAGGGATGAAGGTTCCCGACGAACGGTACGGGCTACTGTTCGTGTTCCGGGTGTTCGATCGTGTATCGTATGCGCTAGTCATGAAGGTCTCGAGACCGGTCAAACCACTGGATGTCGTCCAGACTCCGTAACGAATCGTACCCGCCGCGTCGGCCGCCACGCGCGTCGGCGTTTGCGCACCGCCGGCGCGCATGACCGGCGGCCCGGGGCTCGCAGCGTGGCTGTCCCTCTGCCTCACGCCGGGCCTCGGCGCCGCGGCAATCCGTCGCCTGCTCCAGGAATTCGGCCTTCCTGAAAAAATTGTCTCCGTCGAAGCGTCGGCATTGGCGCGAATCGCGGGCGATACGGCGCCCGCGCTGAAATCCGGCGCCACCCGCGTGGCTGTCGAACACGCGCTGAAATGGGCCTCCCATGCAGACAATCACATTGTCACCCTGGCCGATGCCGGCTATCCCCGCCTGCTGCTGGAGATCTCCGATCCGCCACCGCTACTCTATGCGCGCGGAAACATCGACCTCCTTGCCCGCCCCGCTCTCGCCGTGGTTGGAAGCCGCAACGGCACGGCCCAGGGCTTGCGCAACGCCGAGGCGTTTGCCAGGACGTTCAGCGAGGGCGGTTTGACCATCGTAAGCGGGCTCGCGCTCGGCATTGATGCGGCCGCCCATCGGGGCGGCCTGGTCGGCGCGGGTTCGACGATCGCCGTGCTCGGGACCGGCATCGATGTGGTCTACCCCAAGAGCAACGCCGCGCTTTTCGAGGAAATCGCGCAGCGCGGGTTGCTGCTAAGCGAATACCCGCTCGGCACGCCATCGATCGCACACAACTTTCCGCGCCGGAACCGGCTGATCAGCGGCATATCGCGCGGATGCCTCGTCGTCGAAGCCGCCGTCGGCAGCGGCTCGCTCATCACTGCCCGCCTGGCGGCTGAACAGGGGCGCGAGGTGTTCGCGATTCCCGGTTCAATCCACTCGCCGCTCTCCCGCGGATGCCACTCGCTCATAAAACAGGGCGCCAAGCTGGTAGAGGCTGCGGAGGACGTGCTGGCAGAGTTCGGCAGCTGGCGGCACGCCTCGACCTCTGCCTCTGCCACCGCACCGCAGGGCGAGGCGGGGCTGCTCGCGCACATGGGATTTGATCCGGTAGACATCGACGCGCTATGTGAGCGCGCAGGACTGCGCGCAGAAGCGGTTACCGCGGAATTGCTTCGCCTGGAGCTCGACGGGTTGGTGGCCACGCTGCCCGGCGGGCGTTTTCAACGGTTGTCCTGAGAAGAAAAAACACGCCATGTACGACATCTTTGTATACCTGTTCGAGAACTGCCACAGGGCCGACCTCGCGCAAGACAACGAGTTGATCGCAAGAAAGCTCACCGCCGCGGGGTTCGAGGAGTCGGACATCAGCGAGGCCCTCTCCTGGCTCGCGGGCGTCCTCCACGCGCCGCACCGCTGCCTCGAACCACTGCCGGGCCCGACGCGCGCAATGCGCGCCTACGCCCCCAAGGAATGCGCCAAGCTCGATGCGAGCTGCCGCGGGCTGGTAATGCACCTCGAGAACATCGGGGTGCTGGATCCGGTGCTGCGCGAACTGGTGGTAGACCGGGCGATGGCCGCCGCGGGACGCACGCTGTCCCTGGACCAGCTCAAGCTGATCGTGCTGATGGTGCTCTGGAACCTCGAAACCCCCGCCAGCCGCTTGATTGCGGAAGAATTGCTCTCATCCGACGAGCGCCGCCTGCCGAACTGATTTCGCGCGTTTGACGGCGGTTGTGACGGGGTTGGTTGTCATCCGGCTGCCGTTGCGCTTATCATCTGCCCCCTTTCCAAGGCAGGCTCCTGAAGATCATCGTGGGCAAGAAGCTCATCATTGCCGAGAAACCCTCGGTCGCGTCCGACATCGCGAAAGCGCTCGGCGGCTTCACCAAGCAGAGTGACTGGTTCGAAAGCGACGACTGCGTCGTCTCCTCGGCCGTCGGGCACCTGCTGGAACTCACGCTGCCCGAGTCGCATGACGTAAAGAAGGGCAAATGGTCCTTCAACAACCTGCCGGTCATCCCCCCTCATTTCGAGCTGCGGCCGATCGAGCGCAGCGAGCCACGGCTCAACGTCCTGCTGCGCCTCATCAAAAGGAAGGATATCGACACGCTGGTCAACGCCTGTGACGCGGGGCGTGAAGGCGAGCTGATTTTCCGCTACATCGTCCAGCACGCAAAGACCAAGAAGCCGATCGAGCGCCTGTGGCTGCAGTCGATGACCCAGTCGGCGATCCGCGAGGGGTTCGAGAAACTGCGTTCGGATCGCGACATGCTTGCGCTCGCCGATGCCGCCAAGTCCAGGTCGGAAGCTGACTGGCTGGTCGGCATCAATGGCACCCGGGCGATGACGGCGTTCAATTCTAAGGAAGGCGGGTTCTACCTGACGACCGTCGGCCGCGTGCAGACGCCAACGCTTGCCATCCTGGTGGAGCGCGAGGAGAAGATCCGCGCGTTCAAGCCACGCGACTTCTGGGAAGTCCACGCCCGCTTCGGCGCAAAAGCCGGCGAATACCCCGGCCGCTGGTTCGATTCCGACTGGAAGAAGCAGGACGACGCCGAGAAGAAGGCCGAGCGGCTGTGGGAGGCCGCCAGGGCCGAGGCCATTCGCGCCGCTTGCGATGGCAAGCCCGGCACGGTCACTGAGGAGACCAAACCCGCGACACAGTTGTCCCCGCTGCTGTTCGACCTCACCAGCCTGCAGCGTGAGGCCAACGGGCGCTTCGGCTTCTCCGCCAAGAATACGCTGGGTCTTGCGCAGGCGCTGTACGAGAAACACAAGGTTCTGACCTATCCGCGGACTGACGCGCGCGCGCTGCCGGAGGACTACGTCCCGACGGTAAAAAAGACCCTGGAGATGCTCAAGGAAGGGTCGTACGTAATGTACGCAGGGGAAATCCTGAAGAAGGGCTGGGTCAAGCCGAATAAGCGCATTTTTGACAACAGTAAGATCTCGGACCTCTTCGCGATCATTCCCACGCTCCAAGCGCCCAAGAGCCTGTCAGAACCGGAGCAAAAGCTGTACGACCTCGTGGTGCGGCGCTTCCTCGCAGTGTTCTATCCCGCGGCCGAGCACCTGCAGACCACGCGGATCACCGAGGTTTCCGGGTATCGATTCAAGACCGAGGGCCGCATCCTCAAGAACCCGGGCTGGCTGGCGGTCTACGGCAAGGCCTCGCAGGAGGAAAACGAGAACCTGCCTGCGGTCGCACCGGGCGAGAAGGTGAAGACGCTCGACGTTCAGTCCGTCGCGAACCAGACCAAGCCACCCGCGCGTTACAGCGAGGCGACGCTGCTGTCTGCCATGGAAGGCGCGGGCAAGCTGCTGGAAGACGATGAGCTGCGTGAGGCGATGGGCCAGAAGGGCCTTGGTACACCCGCCACCCGCGCCGCAGTAATCGAAGGCCTGATCCGGGAAGAGTACCTCCACCGCAACGGGCGCGAACTCGTGCCGACACCCAAGGCCTTCTCGCTGCTCTTCGCGCTGAAGCACTTCGAGGTGTCCGAGATCACCTCGCCTGAACTCACCGGTGACTGGGAGTTTAAGCTCAAGCAGATGGAGCAAGGCAAGCTCAAGCGCGAAGAGTTCATGGAGCACATCGAATCGGTCACGCGCGACCTCGTCGCGCGGATCAAGAATGGCGATATCCCCGATACGGCGTTTGCCACGGTCGCCGCGCCCTGCCCCAAGTGTGGCGGCGTGATCCAGGAGAACTACCGCAAGTTCCAGTGCCAAGCCTGCGACTTCAACATTTGGAAAGTGACCGCTGGACGCGAATGGGCGCCCGAAGAAGTCGCCGAGCTGATCACCAAACGCACCATCGGCCCGCTCACGGGATTTCGCAGCAGGATGGGCCGGCCGTTCGCGGCGGTGCTCAAGCTGAACGACGAGCAGCGCGTGGAGTTCGATTTCGGCCAGTCCCGCCCGGAGGACGAAGGCGGCGAAGCGCCAGATTTCAGCGCGCAGCAACCCCTGGGCGCATGCCCGAAATGCGGGTCGCGGGTGTATGACGCCGGAATGGCTTACGTTTGCGAAAAGGCTGTGGGGTCGCCGCGCACCTGCGATTTTCGCTCCGGCAAGATCATCCTGCAGCAACAGATCGAACGCGAGCAGATGGAAAAGCTTCTCGCCACCGGTAAAACAGACCTGCTGAACCGATTCATTTCCAAGAAAGGCCGGCCGTTCAAGGCTTTCCTGGTGAAGACCCCGGGCGGAAAGATCGGCTTCGAGTTTCAGGCCCGGGTTGCGAAACCTGGCGCTGCCGCGAAGAAACCTGCAGCCGCGAACGAAGAGGTGGCGCCAGTGGTACCCCTCAAGAAGGCTGCGGCAAAGGCCAAGCCCGCGAGCGCAGCAGCCAGGGCCGCGAAGGCGAAGGCTCCCGCCAAGGCCAGGAAGAAGCGCGCCGCCTAGACGTCGAGGTTGCGCACGCCCAGAGCGTTGGATTCGATGAACGCCCGCCGGGGCTCCACTTCATCGCCCATCAGCGTGGTGAAGATTTCGTTTGCCGCGATCACATCCTCGATCTGGACCTTGAGCAGGCGCCGCTTGGTGGGGTCCATGGTCGTTTCCCACAGCTGCGACGGGTTCATTTCCCCGAGCCCCTTGTAGCGCTGCATGCTCATCGATTTCTGCACCTCGGCAAACATCCACTTCATCGCCTCGGGGAAATCCCTGACCGCATGCTTCTTTTCGCCGCGCTGCACCGTGGCGCCGGAGCCAATCAGGTCGCGGAGCATTTCGGCGGTGCTGCGAATCTGGGCATAGTCGCCGGACACGACGAACTCATGGTCGATGTTCGTGAAGCGCAGGTTGCCGTGCCGGATGCGCTCGACACGGATCTGGTAACGCTCGGTCTTTGCGTCGAGGTGCGCAGAAATCCGAATGCCGGCTTCCGGAGCGCGCGCAAGCAGTTCCCGCACCGACGCTTCGGCCGATTCCCGGCTGGACAGGTCGATTTTCGCACCGCGCAACATCGCCTGCAGTACATCCCGGTCGATCCAGCGAGAGACCCTTTCAATCACCGCCTCGGCCAGAAGATATGACTTGGCGAGCAGCCCGAGCGCTTCGCCGCGGATGGGTTCGCCCGTCGTGGAAACGTTGAGTGACGCGTCGACCAGCGCCTGGCGCAGCATGAATTCGTTCAGTTCATGCTCATCCTTCAGGTAGCGCTCTTCCTTGCCCTGCTTGGCCTTGTAGAGCGGCGGCTGTGCAATGTAGATGTGGCCGCGCTCGACCAGCTCGGGCATCTGGCGGAAAAAGAAAGTCAGAAGCAGCGTCCGGATGTGAGAGCCATCGACGTCCGCGTCTGTCATGAGGATGATGCGGTGGTAGCGCAGCTTGGCGATGTCGTAGTCTTCCTTGATGCCGGTGCCGAGCGCAGTGATCAGGGTCGCGATCTCCTGCGACGAGATGAGCTTGTCGAAACGCGCCTTCTCGACGTTCAGGATCTTGCCCTTGAGCGGCAGGATCGCCTGGAACTTGCGGTCCCGACCCTGCTTGGCCGAGCCGCCGGCGGAGTCACCCTCGACGAGGTAGAGTTCGCAAAGGGCCGGGTCTTTCTCCTGGCAATCAGCAAGCTTGCCGGGCAGCCCCATCCCGTCGAGCACCCCTTTGCGGCGCGTCATTTCGCGCGCCTTGCGCGCAGCTTCCCGCGCACGCGCCGCGTCCACGATCTTGGCCGTAATCACGCGGGCATCCGCCGGGCGCTCTTCCAGGTACTGCTTTAGCTTCTCGGCTACAATTTCCTCAACCGCGGGCCGAACCTCCGACGAAACCAGCTTTTCCTTTGTCTGCGAGGAGAACTTCGGCTCGGGCACCTTCACCGACAACACGCATGACAGGCCTTCGCGCATGTCGTCGCCCATCGTCTCCACCTTGGCCTTCTTGGCGAGTTCGAGTTCCTCGATGTACTTGTTGAGTACCCGGGTCATCGCCGCCCTGAGCCCGGTGAGGTGGGTGCCGCCATCCTTCTGCGGGATATTGTTAGTGAACAGCAGCGTCGACTCCTGGTAGGAGTCATTCCATTGCATGGCCACCTCGACGCTGATGCCGTCCTTCTCGCCTGTGGCATAGAAGACGTTTGGGTGCAGCACCGTTTTAGCGCGGTTGATGTACTCGACGAACCCTTTCACCCCACCCGAAAATGCGAAGTTCTCCTCCTTCCCGGTCCGCTGGTCGAGGAGCAGGATCCTTACGCCGTTGTTGAGGAAGGACAGCTCGCGCAGCCGGCGCGCGAAGATGTCGTAGTGGTAATCGATGTTCCCGAAAATCGCCTTGCTTGCGAGAAAGTGCACTTCGGTGCCCCGCCTCTCCGTGGATCCGGTGATTGCTAGCGGGGCCACAGCGACGCCGTCGCGGAACTCCATCTGGTGCATCTTCCCGTCGCGCCAGATCGTCAGGCGCAGCCACTCGGACAGCGCGTTCACGACCGAAACGCCGACGCCGTGCAGCCCTCCGGAAACCTTGTAGGTGTTGTTGTCGAACTTTCCTCCGGCGTGCAACTCGGTCATCACTATCTCGGCGGCCGAGCGCTTGAACTCGTCGTCGTCCTTGATCCCGGTCGGGATCCCGCGGCCGTTGTCGACGACCGAAACGGAATTGTCGGTGTGGATCGTCACCAATATCTCGTCGCACCATCCGGCGAGCGCCTCGTCCACTGCGTTGTCCACCACCTCGAACATCATGTGGTGCAATCCGGTGCCGTCCGATGTGTCGCCGATGTACATGCCCGGGCGCTTGCGCACTGCGTCCAGGCCCTTCAGGATCTTGATGCTGTCCGAACCATAGTCACTTGCTTCGGGCCGCTGCTGGATTGCTGCTTCTTCTGACACTCTGCTTGTTCCTTTTTCAGATTCTCATCGGCATTACGACGTACTTGAAATCCTTTTCCGCAGGGAAATGGATCAGTGCGCTCGATGCGGCATCGCCGAAACTCACTTCGATCTCGCTGCCGGCGACGTTGTTGAGAACGTCGAGCAGGTACGTCACGTTGAAGCCGATGTCGAGGGTCGCGCCCGAGTACTTGACTTCGAGTTCCTCGTTCGCCTCCTCCTGTTCCACGTTGGAGGACACTATTTTCAGCACGCCGTCCGCCAGCACCCAGCGTACTCCGCGGAACTTCTCGTTCGACAGGATTGCGGCACGCGATAACGCCTGCCGGAGGAGTTCGCGGTCGATGGTGGCGGTGTTCTTGTGGTCCTTCGGGATCACCCGCGTGTAGTCGGGAAATTTCCCATCGACGAGCTTTGACACCAGTTCGATCTTTCCGAACGAGAACGCCGCCTGTGTCGCGCTGATCTCAATGTTCACCGGCTCGTCGGAGTCGGACATCAGCTTGGAAAGTTCGAGGATGGTCTTTCTCGGAACGATCACTTCCTGGCGCGGCAGTTCGGCCTCGAGCTGGGTAGAGCAGTACGCCAGCCGATGGCCATCGGTGGCGACAAGCTTGAGTTGCTTGTCTTCCACCACGAGCAGAAGCCCATTGAGGTAATAGCGGATGTCCTGCTGCGCCATCGCGTACTGCACCAGGGCCAGCAACTTCCTGAGCACCTTCTGCGGCAGGGAGAACTTCGAAACGTCGCCGGCCGGGCGCGATAGGCGGGGGAAATCCTCCGCCGGCAGGGTCTGGAGGGTGAACCGGCTGCGGCCTGACTTCACCTGCAGGCGCTTGTCCTGTGTCGACAGGGTCACCTCCCCGTCAGGCAGAGCTCGCAGGATCTCGACCAGCTTTCTTGCGCCGACAGTGATGCTGCGGGCTTCGCCTGATTGCTCGAGCGCCGAACGGGAAACGATCTGGATTTCGATGTCCGTCGCAAGGAAGGACAGTGTCTCCCCCGATTTCTCGATCAGGACGTTAGAAAGGATCGGCAGGGTATGACGACGCTCAATGATGCCGCTTACGGCGGAGAGCGGGGCGAGCAGTTCGTCGCGTTTTGCTTTTACCAGAATCATCTTATATATCCTTGGTAATAGTTAATAGAGGGCATAACTCGTGTGGATAAGTTTGAAAACCCTCCTGCTACAGCAACTTGCCGGGCAAAAAAGGGAGCAGCCGGCCTGTGTACTGCCTGTGCATGGTTTTGGGTAACTTCTCGTGCGGCGCCGGAAAGCGGACTTACCCACAATTCGTACGCAGTTGCTGCACAGCTTGTCAGGCCCGCGAAGCTCACCCTTTCAATACCTGTTCGAGGACCAGATAGTCCCGGTTCATCGCCGAATCCTGCTTGCGCAGGCTTGCGATCGTCCGGCAGGCGTGCAGCACTGTGGTGTGGTCGCGGTTGCCAAATGCCTCGCCAATTTCGGGCAGGCTCATCTGGGTCAGGTCCTTTGCAAGGGCCATGGCCACCTGGCGGGGGCGGGCGACGTTGCGGTTTCTCCTCTTCGAATGCATGTCGGAGATTTTCAGCTTGAAAAACTCAGCCACCGTCTTCTGGATGTTTTCCACGGTGATCTGCCTGTTCGCGACATTGAGGATGTCGCGCAGGGCGTCCTTTGCGAGGTCCAGGGACAGTTCGCGGGCGTTGAATCGAGAGTAGGCGAGTACTTTCTTTAAGGCGCCCTCTAGCTCGCGCACGTTCGAGCGGATGTGCTTGGCAATGAAGTACGCGATTTCCTCGGATAGAACGACAGCCTCGGCCTCCGCCTTTTTGAGGACGATGGCGACCCGCATTTCGAGTTCCGGTGGCTCGATGGCCACCGTGAGGCCCCAGCCAAAACGCGAAATCAGCCTCTCTTCCATGCCCGAGATTTCCTTCGGGTAGGTGTCGCAGGTGATGACGATCTGCTTGTGGGCTTCAACCAGAGCGTTGAACGCGTAGAAGAACTCCTCCTGGGTGCGGCCCTTGTTGGAGAAGAACTGGATATCGTCGATCAGCAGCAGGTCGAGCGAATGGTAGTAACGCTTGAACTCGTCGAACGACTTCTGCTGGTAGGCACGCACCACATCGGTCACATATTGTTCAGCGTGTATGTAGCGGATCTTTGCATCCGGCCGTTGCGCGGCAACAAAGTTGCCGATCGCCTGCACGAGGTGCGTCTTGCCGAGGCCCACCCCGCCATATACGAACAAGGGGTTGTATGAAATGCCTGGATTCTCGGAGACCTGTATCGCCGCCGCACGGGCGAGTTGGTTCGCCTTTCCTGTGACCAGGCTGTCAAACGTGAAGCCGGGGTTCAGGCGCGCCCGCTCAAGTGAATGTGGGACCTTTTGGGCGGCCGGGGCAATGCCGGCAGAAGACGGGATAGCCCGAACCATGCCGTCGGCGCTGCGTGCCAGTACCAGCTTCAGGGAGACAGGACCTGAGACCTCCTCCGAAAACATCTTTTCGATGCGGCCGGAAAAGCGTTCCCGCACAAGCTCGAGCACGAAACGGTTGGGCGCTGCGAGGGTAACGCTTCCTGGCTCGGCGGCATTCCCGTCGACCGAGAGCGGCCGGATCCAGGTATTGAATTGTTGGGCGGGAAGCTCGCGTTCGAGGCGGCGCAAACAGGCGTCCCAGAGGTTCTGCATTGACGTGATTTTCGGTGCTTCGCTTCGCGGTTTGGAGGACACTGGCGCCGCCAGGGAACGGCCGCTTTTCGTGTCCGCAATTCTACCCGTTCCGGACCGAGTTATCCACAGGCTCGGCACAAAAATCCTGGAAAGTTGACAATGGGTTAGGTACAGCGTGTAATACGCGCCTTTTTGCGGCCCGAGGCAGTTATGAAGCGAACTTATCAACCCTCCAAAACGCGTCGTACGCGGACCCACGGGTTCCGTGCGCGCATGAAAACGCCTGGCGGTCGCGCTGTGATCAATGCCCGGCGCGCCCGCGGTCGCGCGCGTCTGGCCGTCTAAGGACGGCGAGGCCAGTTTTTCTCGCGTGCCCGGCACCGGCACCACTCAAACAGCCGGGTTCGGCAAGGACAAGCGCATCCGCACGAGCGTCGAGTTCGAGGCCCTGATGCGGGGCGGCACGCGACGCAACCTGAACGGATTCACTTTCTTTTTCTCCGCGCGGGCGTCCGGTCCGGCCCGGCTCGGCATCCTGATATCGAAGAAGCATGCTGCGCTCGCCACCGACCGCAACCGGATCAAGCGTTGCATCCGCGAGGCCTTCAGGCAGGTGCAGGGGGAGATTGGCGCGCTGGACGTGCTCGTAAGGCCGCCTTACGGATTGAAAGCCTCGTCCGGTACTGTCGAGCGGCTGCGTTCCAGTCTGGAGAGGCTTGCGAAGTGAGGATTCCGCTGTGAAAAGCTGCCTGCGCGCGCTGATTCGCCTCTATCGATATTTCCTGAGCCCCATGCTGGGTCCCAGTTGCCGTTTTTACCCCAGTTGCTCCGAGTATGCGGACGAAGCCATACGCTGCCACGGCGCTGCGCGCGGTTCGTGGCTGGCCGCAAAACGCATCGCCTGCTGCCATCCGTGGCATTCAGGCGGCTATGACCCCGTGCCGGGGCGCCACGAAACGTGAAATCCATGGACACCCAGAGACTCATCCTGTTCTTTGTTTTCAGCTTTTCCCTGTTGATGCTTTGGACGGAATGGGAAAAGGAGCAGCGCCCGAAACCCGCCACCATTGCCGCGGCGGCCCAGCAGCCAAAAGAGGCAAAGGGCATCCCGGGGGCGGTTCCCACCCCGGCCACGGCTGCGGCCCCGACTGCGATCCCCGCAGCGGCGCCCGCTACGGCGCCGGCAGCGTTCAAAGGCGAGATCGTCCAGATCCGCACGGACCTGCTGGTCGCCGACATCGACTCGCTTGGCGGCAGTGTCACCAGGATCGAACTGCTGAAGCACAAGGAAGCCGACGACCAGTCCAAGAATCTCGTTTTGCTCGGCCCGGAGCACCAGTACTTTGCACAGAGCGGCCTCACGGGCGACGGCG
>JANNWA010000026.1:0-2311 GCA_031408275.1 Pseudomonadota bacterium | reverse complement strand
GGGCCGCGAAGAGCGCCCCCCTGCGCGCCAGCCTGCCCGGCGAGCGCGATGTGCGCTACGGCGCCGGTCCCCGGCAACTGGTGGATGTCTACCCCGGCGCGCCCGGAGGGCCGGTCGTGCTGTTCTTTCACGGCGGCGCCTGGCGCTACCAGTCCAAGGATGCGTTCGCCTTCATCGCCGAGCCGCTGCTGGCCGAAGGCATCACCACGGTGGTGGTGGGCTACGACCTGATTCCGCAGGTCACCCTGCCGGACATCATGCGCGAGGCCCGCGAAGCGGTCGCCTGGGCGTGCAGGACGCTTTCGCCGGACGGCAGGCGGCGCATCGTGCTGTCCGGGCATTCCGCCGGTGCGCAACTCGCCGCAATGGCGCTTGCCCACGACTTCAGGAAAGAGGGGCTGGCCCGCTCGCCGGTCCACGGGGCGCTGCTGGTGAGCGGCTCCTACGACATGGAGCCGCACACCCACCACGACCGCTATCTCGACATGGGCCTGGACGAAGTCATGTTGCAGCGGGTGAGCCCGATCAGGAATGCCCCGCTCGACCCCTCGGTTGAAATGGTCATCGCGGTCGGCGGCGGCGAAACGCCCGGCTATATCCGCCAAGCGGAGGAGTACCGCGACATGTGCGCCGCGCGGGGCCACCGCACGCAGCTTCTGCTGTCGCCGGGAGACCACCATTTCGCGGTCACCGGCCGCTTGGGAGACGCGGCGCATCCGCTGACTCGCGCGTTGGTGGCGCTTGCCAAAGGGCAGTAATCCACAACAGGAGGGTGTTGCGATGAGAGGTCTTGCCGGACAACGGAGTATCGCCAGGGTCCTGTCCGCGTTTGCATTCCTCGCCCTCGGCGCCGGGAGCGCCTCCTCGCAGGCGCAGGGCGACACGTACCCTTCCAAGCCGATCCGCATGGTGGTGCCATTCCCACCGGGCGGCGCGGTGGGCCTGGCGGGACGCGCGGTGGGAAACGCCCTCACCGAAGCGTTCAAGGTGCAGGTGGTCATCGACCACCGCCCGGGCGCAGGCGCGATGCTGGGCGCCGAAAACGTCGCGCGATCGGCCCCGGACGGCTACACGCTCCTGACCGCCGGGATGAGCTCGCTGGCGGTGAGCCCGATCCTGTACAAGGCCACTGCGCGCTACGACCCGCTGAAGGATTTCGCGCCCGTGATCCTGTTCGCCCAGACGCCGGGCGTGCTCGCGGTGCATCCCAGGGTGCAGGCCACCACGATCGCGCAATTGGTGGAACTCGCCAAATCGAAACCCGGAATGACCTACGCCTCCTCGGGCAACGGCAACTTCCAGCACCTGATCGGCGAGTTGTTCAAGAACGCCACGGGCGTGAACCTGGTGCACGTGCCCTACAAGGGCAGCGGGCCGGCGCTGATCGATGCCATTGGCGGCCAGGTCGACATGATCTTCGACGTGGTGCCTACCGCGGCGCCGCCGATCAAGGCCGGGCAGTTGCGCGGGCTCGCGGTCACCAGCGCGCGGCGCTCGGAGCTGTTGCCCGACCTGCCGACCATGGCGGAGTCCGGCCTCAAGGATTTCGACCTGAGCTCCTGGTACGGCATCGTCGCGCCGGCCGGCACGCCGGCCGAGATCGTGAACCGGCTGAACGCCGAGATCATGCGCGCGCTCAAGACCGCCGAGCTGCGCACCCAGTTGCTGAACGCGGGCGCCACCCCCACCGGCGGCACTCCGGCGGAATTCGCGGCGCACCTGCGTTTGGAGAACGCGCGCTGGGCCGAGGTGATCCGGGTCAACCAGATCACGGCGAACTGAGTCAGGGCGTGAAAATGATGCAGGTCGTCGTGCCGTGCGCGAGCAGCTTGCCGTTCGCGTCGATCAGCTTTCCTTCGGCGGTGGCGGTGGTGCGGCCCACATGGATCACGCGCCCCTCGGCACGCACGCGGCCGGTGGTGTCCATCACCGGACGGACGAAATTCACCTTGATCTCCAGGCTCGTGTAACCCTGGCCGGCCTTGAGGGTCGTATGCACCGCGCAGCCCATGCAGGAGTCGAGCAGCGTGGCGATCCAGCCGCCATGCACCGTGCCGAGCGGGTTGTAGTGCGCGAATTTTCCCTCGCCGGAAAAAACCGCCAGCCCGTGCGCCGCCTCGTCCAGCCTGAAGTCCATCGTTTCGGCGATCGGCGGGATCGGGTATTTTCCCGAGGCGATGCCCTGGATGAACACGAGGCCGTTGAGCTGGCTTGCCTCTTCCATCGAAACTACGCCTGCCTTGGCCATGGGTTCCCCGGACGCTCGATTTACAGGATTGGTGGTTGCCGAGTATAAACACAGCTCTCCAAC
>JANNWA010000025.1:0-4440 GCA_031408275.1 Pseudomonadota bacterium | reverse complement strand
GCGGACGCGGTCCTGGGCGGCGGCCCCGTGCTGCGCGAGTTCGGCGCGCTGGACCGGTTTGCCTACCTCGAGGCGGCGGTCGACGAAGCGATGCGCATCAAGCCCGTGGCGCCTTTCCTGGGGCTGGAAACGAACCGGCAGCAGGTGGTCGGCGACGTGCTCGTCGAGCAGCGCACGCCGATCCTCATCCTCACCCGGTGCGCGGGCATGAACCCGGAAGATTTTCCGGAGCCCGACGCGTTCCGGCCCGAGCGCTGGCTGGGCGAAAAGAGCATTACGGTGGACGACCCGGCGCGAAAACTCTTTCCGTTCGGCGGCGGGCCGCGCTTCTGCCCCGGACGTTACCTCGCGCTGGCCGAAATCAAGATGGTGATGTCGATGGTGGCGCGCAATTTCGCGCTGGTCCTTGACGAGGAGGCCGCGCCGGTGCGGGAACTGTTCACGTTCACTATGACGCCGAGCGCGTTGCCGGTGCGCCTGGAATCCCCCTGCTCAAAAGGTAGGCCCGACCGATGAAGAATGGATTCCGACTGATTGCAGTCCTCGCCTTGGCGGCGGGCGCAACCGGGGTACTGGGCCAGCCCTATCCTGCCAAGCCCGTGCGCGTGATCGTCGGCTTTGCGCCGGGCGGCGTGGTGGACACGCCGACGCGGATCGTCGCCACCAAACTCGGCGACCTCTGGGGCATGAGCCTCGTCGTGGAAAACCGGCCCGGCGCGGGCGGTAGCACCGCGGCAGGCTACGCGGCGAAGGCGCCCGCGGATGGCTACACGCTCCTCGCCTGCAACACGGCCTCGCACGGCGTCAATCCGGCCATCTACAAGCAACTTGCGTATGACCCCGTGAAAGACTACGCGCCGGTGGCGCAGATCGGGTTCGTTCCCAACGTCCTGCTCGTGCACCCTTCGGTGGAGGCGAAGTCGATGCGCGAACTGGTCGCATATGCGAAGGCCAATCCCGGCAAGCTCAGCATGGCCTCGGCCGGCGTCGGCACCTCGCAGCACATGTCGATCGAGTTGTTCAAGTCGATGACCGGCACCGACATCACGCATATCCCCTACAAGGGCGGCGCACCCGCGCTGTCGGACCTGCTCGGCGGGCAGATCCCCTCGCTCATCACCGGATTGCCGGCGGGGCTGGGCGCGGCGCGGTCGGGCCGGGCGCGCGCGCTCGGCGTGACAACGCCCGGCCGATCGCCCCATTTGCCCGACGTGCCCGCCATTTCAGAAAGCGTTCCCGGGTACGAAGTGAGCAGCTGGGTCGGCATCTGCGCGCCGGCCGGTGTCCCGAAAGCGATCGTATCCAAGCTCAACGCCGATATCGTAAAGGTGCTGGGCATGCCGGATACGAAACAGAAGCTCGAAGACCAGGGCGTCGAGGCGGCGCCGAACACGCCGGAGCAGTTCACGGCCTTCATTGCCGCCGAGATCGCCAAATGGGCCAGGGTGGCAAAAGCGGCGGGCATCAATCCGGAATAACTGCGCGGAATAACTGCGCGGAATGACCGCCCGGAGTGCCGGTACTCCGGTTACGGGAGCCCCACCACCTGGTACTCCGATTTCGTGGGCTGGCCCGGCGCCACGTGCACCACGCCGCCCTTCAGGTCGAACACCAGCGAAGCGATGGTCATCGTCGATTCGCCGCCGTAGTCGTGCGGCGAGCGGCAGATCGCGCGCGGCGCGCCGAACTCGTCGCGCAGCACCGCCTTGATGTCCTCGATCGTGATCCGGCCGATCTTCGGTTCCAGCAGCTGGCGGGCGCGGAAGTCGCGGTAGAGGGTGTCGCCGGTGTAGTACTTGGAGGCGCCTGTCGCTTGCGCGACGACGGACTGGAAGTGATTGGAGTGCGTGAGCAGCCCGCGCTCGGGATACACCACGTACACGTTGTCCGGCGTGGTCTCGAAATCGATCGCCACGCCATCGCGGTGCGCGATCACGTAGTTGCCCGAAGCACCGCGCGGCGCCATGGCCAGGGAGTCGATGGCTTCGTAGTAGTGGGTCGAATGCAGGATCCGCCGCCTGAGGATCGGCACCGGCACGCCGGCCTTGCCGCGGTCGTGCGTCGATACCAGCAGGTTGCCGTTGACCGAGATGCCGTGCTCGTTGAACCCGTCGCGACCCACCATGCCGGCCTCGACGATCATGGTCAGCGCGGGCTTGCCTTTCTGGCGGATGCGCAGCACGACGACCGATTCGATCGCGGGGCTGCGCCAGTCCCAGTTCTTGCCGATGAGGATGTCGCCCTTGAGTGTGGCCTCGGGCAGCGCGACGACGGTGGTGCATTCGGTCGCGGGCTTGGTGCCGCCCAGGCTGCCGTAGAGCAGTTCGGTGCGGCAGTTGACCGCGATCACGTTCTCCAGCGGCTGTCTTGCGCCCGCGGCGATGCCCTTCAACTCCTGGTAGATCCCGGCGTCGATCGCCTCGATCTGCGCGCCGTAGGCCTGCGCCCGCAGGCGCACGTCTTCGGATGAGAGCTTCGCCTGGCGCAGGAACGCCGGCAGGTAGTAGTCGATCGTCTTCGCGACGCGGTCGGCGGCGGCCCGCCCGTGCTGCAGGCCGCACTCGTAGGCGTCGCCCTCGATGCTGATTACGGGAAAGGGTGCGTACATGGGCTCTATTCGGGTTTGATATTCGCGGCCTTGATGATCCGGTCGTACTTGGCCGTGCTGTCCTTCACTATCTGCAGCAGTTCCTCGGGCGTGCTCGAGGCGGGCTCGGAGCCTGCGGCAAGGATCTTGTCGCGCAAGTCGGGCGAGGCGACCGCTTTTGCGGTGGCGTCCGCGAGGCGGGTGACGATGTCCTTCGGCGTCCCGGCGGGCACCAGCAGCGCGTAGAACGAGCCGATGTCGAATCCGGGCAACCCGGCCTCCGCCATGGTCGGCACCTCGGGCAGCAGCGAAGCGCGCCTGGGGGTGGTCACCGCGATCGCGCGCAGCTTGCCGCTCTTTACATAGGGCGTGCCGCTGGCGGGCACTGCGAAGTACATCGATACCACGCCCGTCAACAAGTCGGCGTAAGCGGGCGTGCTTCCCTTGTAGGGCACATGAACGATGTCTACGCCGGCCGCGGACTTGAAGTACTCGGCGGCGAGGTGCGGCGTGGCGCCGACGCCCGAGGACCCGTAGTTCAGGGCGCCGGGTTTAGCCTTGGCCAGCGCGATGAGTTCCTTCAGGTTCTGCGCCTGCAGCGAAGGAGGGACCAGCAGAACCAGCGGGTAGGTCGCCACCATCGATACCCAGGTGAAATCGCGGATGGGGTCCACCGGTGCGTTCGGGCGCAGGCTCTTGATCGCCGCGAGGCCGCCGCCACTCAGCAGCATGGTGTAGCCGTCCGCCGGCGACTTGGCGACGTGCTCCCAGCCGACCAGGCCGCCCGCACCGGAGCGGTTGTCGACGACCACCTGCTGGCCGAGGAGTTCGGCGAGCTTTTGCGCAACAAGGCGCCCGTGGTAGTCGTCGGCGCCGCCCGGGACAAAGGCGACCACGAGGCGCAGGGGCTTGGAGGGGAAGCCCTGCGCAAAGGCCGTCCCCGCAGCGAACAGCGCGAGGGCGACGAAAAAGACGGGTATAAACTTGGCCTGACTTTGCATGCTGGTCCTGTGTCGGAAAGGTTGCGTGCCGGGCCAGCATCATACCAACGAGGACCTGAGGGGAACCATGAAGACACAAGTCAGCGAAATGCTCGGGATCCGCTATCCCATCATCCAGGGCGGCATGCAGTGGGTGGGCACTGCGGAACTCGCCTCCGCCGTATCGAATGCGGGCGGCCTCGGCATCCTTACCGCGCTAACGCAACCGACGCCTGAAGACCTGCGCCTCGAAATCGCGCGTTGTCGGACGATGACCGACAAGCCTTTCGGCGTGAACCTCACGATCCTGCCCTCGATCAACCCGCCGCCGTATGCCGAGTACATGCAGGTGATCGTCGACAGCGGGATCCGAATCGTCGAGACCGCGGGCAACAGCCCGAAGGATTTCATCGGCAAGTTCAAGGCGGCGGGGATCAAGGTGTTGCACAAGTGCACGTCGGTGCGGCATGCGGTTTCTGCTGAGAAGTACGGCGTGGACATCGTGAGCATCGACGGTTTCGAGTGCGCCGGGCACCCGGGCGAGGACGACGTGCCCAACCTGATCCTGATCCCTGCGGCGATGGACGCGCTGAAGATCCCGATTGTGGCTTCCGGCGGGATCGGCGACGGCCGCGCGATGGCGGCGGCGATGGCGCTGGGCGCGCAGGGCATCAACATGGGCACGCGGTTCATGTGCACGGTCGAGGCCCCGATCCACCCCGACGTGAAGCAGGCGCTGGTCAACGGGAGCGAGCGCGACACCAACCTGATCTTTCGCACCATGCACAACACATCGCGCGTGTTCAAGAACAAGGTGTCGGACGAGGTCGTCGCCATGGAGAAAAGCGGCGCCAAGTTCGAGGAGGTCCGGCA
>JANNWA010000024.1:0-8381 GCA_031408275.1 Pseudomonadota bacterium | reverse complement strand
GTTGTCCGCCTCAGTGTTCACGGACCGGAACGGGCACGCCCGGACCAGCCTGATCATCCGCGATATCACCAAACGCAAGAAGAACGACGAGGAGTTGCGCCGCTTCCGGGCCGCCATGGACATTTCAGGGGACGCCATCCTGCTGGTGGACCGGGCCAGCATGCGTTACATCGACGTCAACCAGACGCTGTGCGACCTGACCGGCTATACGCGGCAGGAACTGCTGCAGATGACGCCGATGGATATGTTCAACGCCGACCGGGCGACGCTGGAGCGCGATTACGACGCAATTATTTCGGGCAGTGACAGCGCTGCGCGCCTGGTGGAGGGCAAGTACCTGTGCAAGGACGGATCGGTGGTGCAGATCGAGACCCGGCGCCGCGCGCTGCGCACCGACTCGGGATGGATCATCGTAGGCACCGCGCGGGACATCACCGAAAGGAAGAACGCCGAGGCCAAGATCCAGCGGCTGAACCGCGTGTACGCGGTGCTGAGCGGGATCAACAGCGCGATCGTACGCATCCGCAAACGCGGCGAACTGTTCGAGGAAGTTTGCCGGATCGCCGTCGAAGAGGGGGAATTCGCGCTCGCGCGCGTGGTCGAACTGGATGCGGCAGGCAAGGCCCGGCTCGCGGCTACCACCGAGGCCGATCCGGCGGACTTCCAGTTGCTTCTCGACGAGCACAACGCCAACCCGGAGCGCTCGGGGAGCGTCATTGCGCTGGTGCTGGCGAGCGGGGAGGCGGTGATCTCCAACAATGTTGCCGACGATCTCAGGTTTCCCAACCGTGCTTCGCTTACGAGGGACGGGGATTTCGCGGTGGCGCTGCTGCCGATCTTCCTGGAACAACGGGTCGCAGGCCTGATCGTCCTGCGGGCGCGGGAGGCTGGGGCATTCAACCCGGGCGAACTCCAGCTGTTGCAGGAACTGACCAGCAACATCACGCTGTCGCTGGAAAGCATCGACAAGGAAGACAGGCTCGTGCGCTTTTCCGGGGGGATGGACGCCACCGCGGACGCCATCTACCTGGTCGACCGCGCGAGCATGCGCATCGTGCATGTCAACGACGCTGCCTGCCGCACGCAGGGCCTGACGCGTGATGAACTGCTCGCGCTGGCGCCTGGCGAGGTGCTTGCGCTTCCCAGCGCCGAACTCGAGCGCGCCTACGATGCGCTCATCGCGACCGGCAAGCCGGCCGTGCCGGTGATACTGCGGCGGACAGGCAAGGACGGGTCCGTGGCCTGGCTCGAACTGCGGCGCCACGCCCAGCGCTCCGCGCAGGGCTGGATGATCATCTCGGTGGTGCGCGACATCACCGAGCGCAAGGCGGCCGAAGACCGGATCGCGTCGCTGAATCGCGTGCAGGCCGTGCTGAGCGGGATCAATTCGCTGATCGTGCGCGTAAGCGATCGGGATGAACTGTTCAGGGAGGCGTGCCGGGTGGCGGTCGGGGCCGGGGGCTTTCGCATGGCCTGGATCGGCGTCGTCGACCGGGTGGCGATGAAGGTCGTGCCGATCGCCTCCGCAGGCGCGGACGCCGGTTTCCTCGCGCAGATCCAGGACCGTTTCGTCCTCGACGGCGATCCCGCGCACGCGGACACCATGGCCGCGCGGGCCGTGCGCGCAAAGGCCCCGATCGTCTCCAACGACATCCGGGTCGATTCGCCTTTCCACTTCCCGAAAGAGCGCATCGCGCAGGGCATCCGGTCCATCGCTGTCCTCCCGCTGATCGTTTCAGGTGAGGCGGCAGGTGTGCTGGTACTGTATTCGACCGAGAGCGAATTCTTCCAGGCGGAGGAACTGAAGCTGCTGAGCGAGCTGGCCGCGGACATCGCGTTCGCGATGGACCACATCGACAAGCAGGCGCGGCTCGACTACCTGGCCTATTACGACGCGCTGACCGGGCTTGCGAACCGGAGCCTGTTCCTCGAAAGGGTCGCGCAGCACGTGCGCAGCGCCGCCGCCGAGGGCAGGGAACTCGCCGTGTTTCTGCTCGACCTGGAGCGGTTCCGGCACATCAACGAGAGCCTGGGCCGGCCGGCGGGCGATATGCTGCTCAAGCAGGTGGCGGTCTGGCTGACGCACGCCACGGGCGACGCCAGCCTGGTGGCGCGCCTGAGCGCGGATCACTTTGCGCTGGTACTCCCGAACGCCAGGAGCGACAGGAATGTCGAGCACCTCGTCGAAAAGTGGCTGGACGCGCTCCTGGAGCACCCGTTTCGCCTGGGCGAGGCGGTGTTCCGGGTTGCGGCAAGAGTCGGCGTCGCGCGGTTCCCCGCGGACGGGGACAGCGGCGATGCGCTGCTGAAGAACGCGGAGACCGCGCTCAAGAAGGCCAAGGAGCGAAGCGAGCGGTACGTGTTTTACAAGCAGAGAATGACCGAAGGCGTGGCCGGCAAGCTCACGCTTGAAAACCAGCTGCGCGAGGCATTGGAGCGCGAGGAATTCGTGCTCCATTACCAGCCCAAGATCGACCTCGCGAGCGGCAAGCTTACGGGCGCGGAGGCCCTCATTCGATGGAACGATCCACGCACCGGCCTTGTGCCGCCGGGCCGCTTCATCCCGATCCTGGAGGAAACCGGGCTGATCTACGACGTCGGACGCTGGGCCCTGCGCCGTGCCATCGAGGACTACCTGCGCTGGCGCGCCGCCGGCCTGCCCGCCGTGCGCATAGCGGTGAACATGTCGCCGCTGCAGCTGCGCAATCGCGGTTTCGTCGAAGAGATTGGGCAAAGGATCGCCGTCAGCACGCATGCGGCCGATGGGCTGGAACTGGAGATCACCGAGAGCCTCATCATGGAGGACGTGAAACACAGCATCGGGAGCCTCGAGGCGATCCGGGCCATGAACGTAACGATTGCGATCGACGACTTCGGCACCGGCTTTTCGTCGCTCAGCTATCTCGCCAAACTGCCCGTCGACACGCTGAAGATCGACCGCTCGTTCGTGACCGGCATGACCGCCTCTCCGGAAGGGCTGTCGCTGGTCTCCACCATCATCAACCTTTCCCACTCGCTCAAGCTGAAGGTCGTGGCCGAGGGCGTCGAGACCGAGGAGCAGTCGCGCCTGCTGCGGCTGCTGGGGTGCGACGAAATGCAGGGGTTCCTGTTCAGCAAGCCGGTGGCGGCGGCGGAGTTCGAAGCGCGGTTCCTGGCCCCGCCTGCAGCAGGGTAAAGGGTACCGGACATGACCATCACCGAGATCTTCATCCCCACCTCGCTGGACGCGAAGCAGGTCTTGCGCCTGCGCCGTTTCGGGCTTGCCGCACTTGCCTATCCCCTGGCCTTCGCGCTGGTGGCAATTGCGTGGGCGTTCGGGGTGCTCCCCACACCGGCCGCGCTGCTGGCCTCGGCAGCGTTCGTCGTAGTCAACATGGGGCTGTACCTGGCCATTCGCTCCGGGTTCAACCTGCGCTTCGGAGATCCGAGCCTGACCCGATTCCAGATCCTGATTGCGATTACCCTGCTGATGTACATCGTCTACTGCATGGATGACGGCCGCAACATTGCCCTGTTCGGCGGTTTCATAGTGTTCCTGTTCGGCATCTTCCGGCTCAACGTACGCGAGTTCACCGTGGTGACGCTTTACGCGCTGGCGGCGTACGCTCTCATCATCAACCTGCTGATGCATTTCCGGCCGGCGGCGATTCACAACGTCCACATCGATTGGATGAGCTGGCTGATGCTCGCAGGATCCCTGCCGTGCTTTACCTTCATCGGCGGGCACATCAACGCCTTGAGGCGCAGTTTGCGCGACAACGCCGAAAAGCTGCGGCTGTTCGCAGACAACGTGCCGGCCATGACCACCTATTGGGACGAAGGACTGCGCTGCCGCTTCGCCAACCGCGTGTTCACCGAGTTCTGGGGCCATGCGGCCGGGGAATTGATCGGCCGACGCATGAGCGAGATCTACGGGGATGCTGTGTACCGGGAAGTCGAAGGCCATGCCCTCCAGGCGCTGCGTGGACACGCGGTCACCTACCAGAGGATCCGCCCGATTGCGGGCGGCGAGCCACGGTACCTGGAAGTCAGGCTCGTGCCCCAGATCGGGCATGACGGCAAGGTTCCGGGCTTCTTCGCCGTTACGACCGACATTACGGATCACAAACTCGCGGAGGACCGGATCCAGCGCATTGCGCACCACGACAGCCTCACCGGCTTGCCGAACCGGTTGCTGTTCAACGACCGCCTGGAGCAGGTGATCGGCCATGCCAGGCGCAACGCGCGCCAGGTTGCGCTCCTTTACCTCGACCTGGATCGGTTCAAGCCGGTCAACGACACTCTGGGACACAGTGCCGGCGACGAGCTTCTCAAAAGCGTTGCCGAAAGGATCCGCCGGCAGATCCGCGAATCTGACACTGTGGCCCGCATTGGGGGTGATGAATTCACCGTCATCCTGCCCGACATCGCCGGGCGCGGCGAGGCGCAATCCGTGGCCAGGAAGATTGCCGACGCGCTTGCCAGGCCTTTCCAGCTTGGTGCGCGCAAGGAGTGCGTCGCAATCGGGACGAGCGTCGGCGTCGCGCTCTATCCGTCAGATGCAAGCGGGGCGGACGCCCTTGTCATTGCAGCGGACACCGCGATGTACGCCGCAAAGCAGGCCGGACGGGGCGTTCCGGCCACATGAGCGCGACCATCCCGCCGGTCGTGGGACAACCGCCTGCAGCGGACGCCTTCATGTGGCCCGCGCCGCCGTACTGCGAATTTCCGCAGCCCCATCTGGAATCCACGCCGCAGCCCTGCCCGCCGTGGGCATTGCGGTCAACGTCTCGCCCCTGCAACCTTGCGCATTCCCTGAAGCTCAAGGTCGTGACCGAAGGCGTAGAGACCGAGGAGCAGTCGCGCCTGCTGGGCTGCGACGAAATGCAGGGTTTCCTGTCCAGCAAGCCGGTGCCGGCGGAGCTGTTCGAAGCGAAATTCCTCGCCCCGCCCCGCGCCGATTGACGGCCCGCACTGCACAAAACCCCGAACGCCATGCCCGAACCCCGCCTTCCCATCGTAACCAAGCTTGGACTGCTGGTCCTGGCAGTCGGCCTGCCTCTGGCCGGAATTGTCGCGTGGAGCATGCATGCATTGCTCCTCAGCGAGGTCGCGGTGGCGGAGCAGCGCGCGGTGGACATAACGAATGCAATGGCCATCCGCGCAGAGATTGCCGTGGACCAGACCAAGGCCATGCTGAGGGAAATCGCAAAGCGGCCGGGCGTGCAGGCGATGGAGCGCGCGAACTGCGACCCTTTCGTGATCGAACTGCGCGGCTTCATGCCGCAGTACGCGAACATCAACACGTTCAACCTGCGGTGGGAGTTCGTGTGCAGCGCGTCGCTCAGCAGGCAGGACGGAATTGTGCGCAGTGCCTACCCGGAACTGTACGAAAAGATGAAAACGCTCGACGCCATGGTCCTGAGCGGCCCGGTGCGCGGGCAACTCACCGGGAAGCTGGTGGTGATCGCGGCCCATCCGGTGAAGGATGCGGCCGGCATGCTGCTCGGAGCGGTTACGGCGCCGATCTACCTGTCCGTGCTGTCTTCCGCAATTGCCGGCGACGCGCTTCCGGAGGGCACGCACATGAGGGTGATCAACGGGGCGGGCACGGTGCTCATGGCGCACCCCGGCAGCGATCAAATCGGCAAGCGCGTCGAAGGCCACGCCGCAAGGGCCCTGGCGCAGAAACGCGGCACTTCCATCGAGCCCGGGCTCGACGGCGTCGAGCGTGTCTTCGCCTATGCGCCGGTGAAGGGTACGGATTGGATGGCATTCTCGGGCCTGCCCGCGGCCGAGGCATTTGCCGATTTCCGGCGCCACCGCAACCTGACCGTGGTTGCGCTGCTGCTGGTGCTGGCGCTTGCGGGCTGGGTTGCGCTTGTGATTGCGCGGCGGATCTCGCGGCCGATACGGGAGCTGCAACGCGATGCCGAGGTGCTGGCCAGCGGCCGGCTCGGGCACCGCTCGCGGGTCGCGTCCAATGACGAGGTCGGGCAACTCGCCGTGGCGCTGAACGGCATGGCGCAGTCGCTTGAGGCGGACGCGGCCGAACGCGCCCGGGCAGCGCTGGCACTGAGTGAAAGCGAGCGACGTTTCAGCGATCTCATCGGCAATGTCCATCTGCTGTCCGTGATGCTCGACACTGACGAGCGCATCACCTACTGCAACGACTGCCTGTTGCAGCTTACGGGCTGGCGGCGCGAAGAAGTGATCGGGCGAAACTGGTTCGACGTCTTCATGCCGTCGGAAAGCCGGGACGAACTGAAAAACGTGTTCGCGGCGATACTCGCCGACCTGCCCGAGTCGAGCCATTACGAGAACGAGATCCTCACGCGCTCGGGCGGGCGCCGCCTGGTGCGCTGGAACAATTCGGTGCTGCGCTCCGGCGCGGGCGAGGTGATCGGGACCGCGAGCCTCGGTGAGGACATCACGGAGCTGAAGCGCTCGGAGACCAGTATCAAGCGCCTGAATCGGGTGTACGCGGTGCTGAGCGGCATACATACGCTGATCGCGCGCGTGCGCAACAAGGAAGAGCTTTACAGTGAGGTCTGCCGCATTGCGGTCGAGGTGGGCGGGTTCAGGATGGCGTGGATAGGCGTGGTCGACCCGGACACGCGCCTGATCCGGAATGCCGGCTCCTTTGGCGAAAGCTCCGACGAGTATCTGCACGACATTGAAATCTCGGCGGATGCTGCAAGCCCGCGCGGGCACGGTCCGGCCGGTATCGCAATTCGCGAGAACCGTCCAGTCTGGTGCCAGGATTTCAGGAATGACCCGCGTACCGCGTTGTGGCATGAGCGCGGCGCCCGCTTCGGCTGGGGCGCTTCCGCTTCGCTGCCGCTGCTGCAGCGGGGCGCGCCCGTCGGCGTACTTACACTGTATGCGGCCGAGGCCGGGGTCTTTGACGACGAAGAGCAGAAGTTGCTCATGGAACTGGCAGGCGACATTTCGTTCGCGCTGGACAACATTGAAAAATCGGAAAAACTCGATTACCTCGCCTACTACGATGAACTCACGGGCCTCGCGAACCGCAGCCTGTTCCTCGAGCGGGTCGCGCACCACATTCGCGACGCAGCCGCCCGCGGGCACAAGCTCGCCGTGGTCATGATCGACCTGGAGCGCTTCAAGAATATCAACGACAGCCTGGGTCGGGATGCCGGCGACCTGCTCCTGCGGCAGGTGGCCGGCTGGCTCACGAATGCCAGCAGGGACGCAAGCCTGCTGGCGCGGGTGGGGGCGGACCACTTTGCCGGGGTGCTGCCCCAGGTCCGGCAGGGTGGCGACGTGGCGCGGCTTTTCGAGAAGCAGATGGACGCGTTCCAGAACCATCCGTTCCGCCTGAATGACGCCACGTTCCGCGTCGCAGGCAGGGTTGGCATAGCGATGTACCCGGATGACGGCGCCGACGCCGAGACCCTGCTCAGGAACGCCGAGGCCGCCCTCAAGAAGGCCAAGGCCGGCGGCGACCGGTACCTTTTCCATACGCAGAAGATGACCGAGTCGGTGGCGGGCAAGCTCACCCTGGAAAACCAGCTGCGCGAGGCCCTGGAAAAGGAGGAGTTCGTGCTCCATTACCAGCCCAAGGTCAGCCTCGCGAGCCGCAAATTGACGGGCGTCGAGGCACTGATCCGCTGGAACGATCCCCGCACCGGCCTGGTGCCGCCGGGCCGCTTCATCCCGATACTGGAAGAGATCGGCCTGATCCACGAGGTGGGCCGCTGGGCGTTGCGCAAGGCGATCGAGGACTTCCTGCGCTGGCGCGCCGCGGGCCTGCCCGCCGTGCGCATTGCGGTCAACGTCTCTCCCCTGCAACTGCGCAACCGGGATTTCGTTGCCGAGGTCGGACGGGCGATCGGCGTCGACGCACAGGCGCCGGCCGGGCTCGAACTGGAGATCACCGAAAGTCTGATCATGGCCGACGTCAGGCTCAGCATCGCCAGGCTGGAGGCGATCCGGGCGCTGGGCGTCACCGTTGCGATCGACGACTTCGGCACCGGCTTCTCCTCGCTGAGCTACCTCGCCAAGCTGCCGGTGGACACGCTGAAAATCGACCGCTCGTTCGTGGTCGACATGACGGTGGACCGGGAGGGCCTGGCGCTGGTGTCGACCATCATCAACCTCGCGCACTCCCTGAAGCTCAAGGTGGTGGCCGAGGGCGTCGAGACCGAGGAGCAGTCCCGGCTGCTGCATTTGCTCAGTTGCGACGAGATGCAGGGATTCCTGTTCAGCAGGCCGGTGCCGGCGGAGGTGTTCGAAAAGAACTTCCTGGCGCCGTCCGGCGCCACGTCCGCGGAGGAGCAGCATGTTCGTGGCGCTTAGCCGCTTTACGATCGCCAACGGCATGGCGGCGGAAGTGCGCCAGGCGTTCATTGCGCGCCCGCACCTGGTGGATGCGGCGC
>JANNWA010000023.1:0-3653 GCA_031408275.1 Pseudomonadota bacterium | reverse complement strand
CTCCAGCGACGCGGCCAGCGGCGGCCCGGCGGTGCGCGCCTTGCGCAGCGCGGCCTCCAGGCGCGCCACGCGCACCGGCTTCAGCAGGTAATCGAGGGCGTTCAGCTCGAAGGCTTCGACGGCATGCGCGTCGTGCGCCGTGACGAAAACGATCGCCGGACCGCCCTCGAGCGGCGCGAGGTGGCGCGCCACCTCGTGGCCGGTCATGCCGGGCATCTGGATGTCGAGGAGCCGGATGTCCGCCCGGGCCTCGGGGAGGCGTTGGAGCACTTCGAGCCCGTTGCCGGCTTCGCCCACCACCTCGGTAGCGCAGGCGTTCACGGGGTCATCACGCAAATCGCCGAGCAACTCCTTCATCCGGCCGCGCGCCGGCTGCTCGTCGTCGGCGATGAAGATGCGCAGCACCGGGCCGCTCATGCCGGCTCGCCCTGTCCGGCAGGGCGCTCGGTGATGTGCGGAAACTCGATCTCCACCTCGAACCGGCCTTCGGCCTCGCGCATGTCCATCCGCGCCTCGGCGTCGAAGAAGAGCTGCAGCCGTTCGCGCAGGTTCTCCAGCGCCATGCGGTTGCCGGGCCGGTGCGCGTGGTCCGGGTGGAACGGGTTCACCATGCGCACCAGCACCCGCTTGCCGCGGCCTTCGATGTGGACCAGCACCTCCCCGGGCCCGGTGCCCGGCTCCACGCCGTGGTACACCGCATTCTCGAGCAACGGCTGCAGCACGAGCGGCGGCAGCAGCGCGTCCTGCGGCGCGCTGTCGATCTCCCAAACGATCCGCAGCCTCTCGCCCAGGCGCAATTGCTCGATGCTGGCATAGCGCTCAAGCAGCGCGATCTCCTCGGCAAGGCGCACGAACTTGCGGCCGTCCGACATGAGGACGCGAAACAGGTCCGCGAGGTCCTCCAGCGCGAGTTCGGCGCGCTTGGGGTCGCGGCGGATCAGCGACAGCACCGCGTTCAGGCTGTTGAACAGGAAATGCGGCCGCATGCGCGCCTGCAGTGCCTGCAGCCGCGCTTCGGTCAGCGCGGGCGAAAACGCCTTGGCGCGCAGCCTCATGTAACCCAGCAGCGTCACCACCACCAAGGCGGTCAGCGCGAGAATTCGCGCGAGCGAACCGCCGTCCAGGGCGGGGGCCACGTAGAGCGCCACGGTATGGGTGAAAGTGCCCGCAATGCCGAGCACCACGGCGAGGACGAGACCGCAGGCCGGCAGGTAGCGCATCGCCGCGAGAACCGGCGAGAGCACGTATAGCGCGACGAAACTGGCGAGCAGCGCGGGCTCGAAGAAAGCCGCTTCGTAGACGAAGCGACCGACCCCCCGCGCCCAGCTGGTTTCGGCGTAGCACGCCGCGCCGAAGGCGGCAAGGTTCACCGCCACCAGGATGCGCGCGGTAACGCCCAGGTTGCGGAAGTCCGGCAGGCCGTCTGAATAGGCGTTTTGCTTTATACTCATTGCACCTACGCTCGATCGCCTGATCATCGTGGCGACTCGTCCCAGTATGCCCCATGGCTCATAGACAATCAAAACCGCGCACGCCGCCCGCGAAGGCGGCGGCAAAAGCCTGGTCCGGGCGCTTCGACGAGCCGGTGGACGAACTCGTGAAGCGCTTCACCGCCTCAGTCGCGTTCGACAAGCGCCTCGCGGCAGTGGACATCCGGGGATCGCTTGCGCACGCGCGCATGCTCTCGGCGCAAAAGATCATCTCGCGGGCCGACCTCGGGGCGATCGAACGCGGCATGGCCGCCATCGCGAAGGAAATCGCGGCCGGGCGCTTCGAATGGTCGCTCGACGCCGAGGACGTGCACCTCAACATCGAAAAGCGCCTGACCGAGCTCGTAGGCGACGCGGGCAAGCGCCTGCACACGGGGCGCTCGCGCAACGACCAGGTCGCCACCGACGTGCGGCTGTACCTGCGCGGCGAGATCGACGCAATTCGCGCGGCACTGGGTCGCCTGCAGGGCAACCTGCTCGACGCTGCGCAAACGCACGCCGGCGTGGTGATGCCGGGATTCACGCACATGCAGGTCGCCCAGCCGGTCACGTTCGGGCACCACCTGCTCGCGTATTTCGAGATGTTCGAGCGCGACCGCGAACGGCTGGCCGATTGCCGCAAACGCGCCAACCGGCTGCCTCTCGGCGCGGCGGCGCTCGCGGGCACCACGTTCCCGATCGACCGCCGGCGCGTGGCGAAGGAGCTCGGCTTCGAGGCCATCTGCGAGAACTCCCTCGACGCGGTGTCGGACCGCGACTTCGCGATCGAGTTCGCGGCGTGCGCCTCGCTGATCCTCGTGCACCTGTCGCGCTTTTCCGAGGAACTCATCGTCTGGATGAGCCCGCGCTACCGCTTCATCACGATTCCCGACCGGTTCTGCACGGGCTCGTCGATCATGCCGCAGAAGAAGAACCCCGATGTGCCGGAACTCGTGCGCGGCAAGACCGGGCGCGTGTTCGGCCACCTGGTCGGCCTGCTGACCCTGATGAAGGGACAGCCCCTGGCCTACAACAAGGACAACCAGGAGGACAAGGAGCCGCTGTTCGACACCGTGGACACGGTGCGCGACTGCCTCACTGTGTTCACCGACCTGGTCGCCGGCATCCGCCCGGTGCCCGAGCGGATGCGGGCTGCGGCCCTTGAGGGATTCGCGACCGCCACGGACCTCGCCGACTACCTGGTGGGCAAGGGCGTGGCGTTCCGCGACGCGCATGAAATCGTCGCGCTCGCCGTCCGCGCGGCGGAGACGAAAGGATGCGACCTTTCCGGGCTGCCCCTGGCCGCGCTGAAGCGCTTCTCGCGCGCGATCGGCCCGGACGTCTTCGGTTGGCTGACGCTGGAGGGCTCGGTGGCGCGCCGGAACCACCCGGGCGGGACCGCGCCCCGCCAGGTGCTGCGCGCCGTTGCGCTCGGACGCAAGCGGCTCGCGCGCGCATGAGCGAGGCGCCCTCCAGGGACCGCATCGGCAAATACACGGTCATCAGCCAGCTGGGCAGCGGCGCGACCTCCGAGGTGTTTCTCTGCAACGACCCGTTCAACGCGCGCGACGTCGCCGTCAAGGTCGTGTCGACCGACGTGTTCGACGATCCGCAGCGCGGCAAGCTGTTGAAGAAACTGTTCGTCAACGAGGCGTCGCTCGCGGGCAAGCTGCAGCACCCGCACATCGTGCAGATCTACGATGCCGTGGCCGAGGACAAGCTCAACTACATCGTGATGGAGTACGTGGACGGGGGAACGCTGGAGAAATTCTGCGCGCAGGACAACCTGCTGCCGATCGAGCGCCTCGTCGAGATGACGTTCAAGTGCACGCGCGCGCTGGAGTTTGCCCACCGCATGGGCATCACCCACCGCGACATCAAGCCGGCCAACATCCTGTACGCCGGAGGCTCGGACGTGAAGGTCACCGACTTCGGCGCGGCCCTCAACTCTGCGTCCGAGACCACGCAGGTCGCGGCGATAGGGTCGCCGGCCTACATGTCGCCCCAGCAGGTGAAGGAGCATCCGCTCGACCACCGCACGGACATCTATTCGATGGGCGTGGTGATGTACCACCTGCTCACCGGCCGGCTGCCGTTCCAGGCGAGCAACAACTTCAGCCTCATCTATCAGATCACGACGATGGATCCGCCGCTGCCCTCTTCGATCCGGCCGGAGATCCCGGC
>JANNWA010000022.1:0-3951 GCA_031408275.1 Pseudomonadota bacterium | reverse complement strand
CGTATGCCGTTCGCCATCACGGTCAGGCCGCCCTTCACCTTGCCGGTGATGGTGCCTTCGATCTTGGCGCCCTCTTCAAGCGCTTTCTCCAGGTCCATCCAGGCGGCGAGGCGCTTGGCCTTGTCCCGCGACAGGCGGGTCTCGCCGAAACCGTCTTCGAGGGCCTCGATCGACACGCTGACGAAATCACCGATCTTGACGTCGAGCACGCCTGCATCGCTGCGGAACTCTTCCAGCGGGATGTGGCTCTCGGACTTGAGGCCTGCGTTGACCGTGACGAAGTTATGGTCGACCGCGACGACTTCGGCGGTGATGACCTCGCCGATGCGCATTTCCTTGCGCGTCAGGCTTTCTTCGAAGAGCTCGGCGAACGAGCCGGGAGCGGGGGGGGGAGTAAGGGCGCTGGACACTGCTTGGGACAGACTGGACATGTAAAGGGGACCTGGTTTGGGCCGCCGGCGACCTCTTTCCGGGAGGCAACGCGCGTCGGGCTGAGTTACAAAAAAAGGGCATCACGGCCAAATGGCCGCCCACCCGCCTGTTCGAACCGCTCGGGAAGTTCTGAAACTTCTTTCAGATCAACGAGGTTACCGCGATTCAAGTTTCTCCCGGGCCAGCTTCAGCACCGCATCAACCACCGCATCCACCGACAGGTCCGACGAGTCGAGCTGCACTGCGTCGGGCGCCGGTACGAGCGGGGCTGCCGCACGCTTCGCGTCACGCTCATCGCGTTCTGCGAGGTCCCGGGAAAGGGACGCGAGATTAGCATGGTTTCCTTTGTCATTCAACTGTTTATACCGGCGATTGGCGCGCACCTGGACGCTCGCGGTCAGGAACACTTTGAGCGCCGCGTCGGGGAACACCACCGTGCCCATGTCCCGCCCGTCGGCGACGAGCCCGGGCGCCTGCCGGAAATCGCGCTGCCGCCCGAGCAGTGCGGTGCGCAAGGCGGGCAATGCAGCGATCGCAGAGGCCCGATTGCCGATGACCTCGCCGCGTAACTCCTCGGTAACATATTCTCCGGAAAGGATTATTTCACCGCCGGCAAACTTCACGTCGAGGCCGGCGGCGATTCCTGCCAGGGCGGTTTCGTCCGTTTCGGCCGTGCCTGATCTGAGGGACGCGAGGGCCACCAGGCGATAGAGCGCACCGCTTTCAAGCACATGGAATCCCAGCACCCCGGCTACCCGGGCGGCGATCGTACCTTTGCCCGATGCGGATGGACCGTCGATGGCAATGACCGGCACGGGCTTCATGCGTGCACCGAAATGCCTTCAAGCACCTGGAAATACTCCGGAAATGTCTTGGCCACGCACTTCGGGTCGTTGATGCGCACCGTGACGCCGCCCAGCGCCGCCAGGGAAAAGCACATCGCCATGCGGTGGTCGTCGTAGGTGTCGATCGTCGCCGCGCGCAACTGCCCGGGTGGCGACACACGCAGGTAGTCGGCGCCCTCCTCCACGGTCGCGCCGAGCTTGCGCAATTCCGTGGCCATCGCGGCAAGGCGGTCGGTTTCCTTGACGCGCCAGCTGGCGATGTTGCGCAGCGTGCTGGGGCCGTCCGCGAAAAGCGCCATCACCGCGACGGTCATCGCGGCGTCCGGGATGTGGTTGAGGTCCGCATCCAGCGCGCGCAGGCGCCCGGTGCCGGGCGCCCCGGGGCGCCCTGGTCCCCGTGCCTCGATCCAGTTCGGCCCCATGCTGACCTGCGCACCCATGCGCTCGAGGACCTCGACGAAGCGGACGTCGCCCTGGATGCTGTCGCGCCCGACACCGTCCACGCGGACCGGCCCGCCCGCGATCGCGCCCGCCGCAAGGAAATAAGAAGCCGAAGACGCGTCGCCCTCGACGTGAATCTCCCCTGGGCTCACGTAGCCCGTTCCCGGCACGCGAAACGCGCGCCAGCCGTCGCGCCTGACCTCGACGCCAAAGCGCCGCATCAGGTTGAGCGTGATTTCCACATACGGCTTGGAGATCAGTTCGCCCTGCACTTCGATCACCGAGTCGCGCCCCGACAGCGGTAGCGCCATGAGCAACGCAGTGAGGAACTGCGAGGACACATCCCCGCGAACTGGCACAGGCTGGTCGAGCGCAATCTCGCCGGGATGGATTGCCAGCGGGGGATAGCCGGCCTCGCCCTGAAAGTCGATTTGCGCGCCGATGGCCCGCAACGCGTCGACCAGGTCGCCGATGGGCCGCTCGTGCATGCGCGGCACGCCGGACAGTTTGTATTGCCCGCCCGACAGTGCAAGCACCGCCGTCAGCGGACGGAATGCCGTCCCGGCGTTGCCGAGGAACAGGTCGGCGTCGCGGACGGGAATTGCGCCGGCGCATCCGTCAATGCGGATCTCCGCGGCGCCCTTTTGGGCCGCCCGGATTCCGAGCTTGCCGAGCGCGGCCAGCATCACACGCGTGTCGTCCGCCTCCAGCGCGTCGCGCACGACCGTTTGGCCGCGGGCAAGGGCGGCCAGCAGCAGCACGCGGTTGGAAATGCTTTTCGAGCCCGGCAGGCTGACGCGCCCGGCGACCGCCTGGATCGGGCGCAGCTCGAGGAATTCCATGTGCGTCAGGGCTCGAACTCGCCGGCGAGCCAGCGGTTGCGCGCGCTGCGGGCTTCCTGGAACACTTTCTCCAGCGCTGCACCGTCCCCCGCCGCGAGCGGCGCGCGCAGGGCCTGGAGTTTTCCGACGTAGCGATCCAGCTCGGCCAACAGCGCCTCTCGGTTGGCGGTGCAGATATCGCGCCACATTTCCGGGTGGCTCGACGCGATGCGCGTGAAATCGCGGAACCCGCCCGCGGCGTAACCGAAGAGCTGGCCGGAGTTCGGCCGCCCGGCGAATTCGTGCACGAGCGCATAGGCAAGCAGGTGCGGCAGGTGGCTGACGGCCGCGAACACGGCGTCGTGTTCCGACGCGCTCATCCGGAAAGTCCGCGCGCCGCAGGCTTCCCAGGCGGCCGCCACGGTTTCGACGGACACCGGTGCATTTTCGGGCAGCGGCGCAAGCACCACGCGCTTGCCCTGGAACAGGTCCGCCTTGGCGGCGGCCGCGCCGCTGTGCTCCGCACCCGCAATCGGGTGCGCCGGGACGAAGTGTGCGATCCGCGCGCCGAGCGCAGCACGTGCGGCGGCCACAACGTCCTGCTTGGTGCTGCCGGCATCCATCACCAGCGCTTGTGCCGCAAGCTCCGGGAGGATCCGCGCGAACAGCGCCGGAAACTGCGCGACCGGTGTGGCGACGAGAACGAGATCCGCACCGCGCACCGCTACGGCAGCGTCGGTCTCGACGGCATCGACGATGCCCCGCTCCAGCGCGACCCGCATATTGGCCGGATCGCGGCCGACCCCGACGACGGTCCCGCAGGCGCCCCTCGCCTTAAGGCCCAGCGCGAAAGACCCGCCGATCAGGCCGACGCCGATGACGGCGACCCGCCCGAAACGGGCGGTCCCCGGGTTCATTCCCGCAGGCTCGCGGCGAGAGCCGTGAGGAAGCGCTCGTTCTCCTCGGGCGTCCCGATCGAAATACGCAGGTGCTCCGGCAGCTCGTAGCCGGTGACCGGGCGCACGATCACGCCCCGCTTCAACAGGCGCTTGAAGACCTCGCCGGCCTTGCCGACCCGCACGGTGATGAAGTTGCCATACGAGGGGATGAAGTCCAGGCCAAGGGCGCGTGCGCCTTCCTCGATCTGCCTGAGTCCCGAGCGGTTTTCCGCATAGCTGCGCGCGACGAACTCCATGTCGTCGAGCGCCGCCGTGGCTGCGGTCAGCGAGATGCTGTTGACGTTGAACGGCTGGCGCACGCGGTTCATGAGGTCGGCGATCGCCGGGTTGGCCATTGCATAACCGACGCGAAGTCCCGCCAGGCCGTACGCCTTCGAGAAGGTGCGCGTGACGACGAGGTGCGGGTAGCGCTTCACCCACTTGGCGGTGTCGACGCGCAGTTCCGGCGGCAGG
>JANNWA010000021.1:0-12420 GCA_031408275.1 Pseudomonadota bacterium | reverse complement strand
ACACCCGTCTCGATGCGCCACGCAGCGCTGGCAGTCTGGGCGCGCAGTTGCAGGCCGATATCGAGCGCCTGCGGCCGGCCCAGTTGGTGATGACCGCCCCCGGCGACTGGCGCGTGCTGCAGGCGATCAAGGCCGTGGCCGTGGCCCGCAAGCTGTCGCTGGACATCCGCGAGGACCGTCACTTCTTCACCAGCATTCGCGAGTTCGCGGCGCATGCCAAGGGCCGCAAGTCCCTGCGCATGGAGTACTTCTATCGCGAGCAGCGCAAGCGCCACCGCGTGCTGATGCAAAGCAACGAACCCGCCAGTGGGCAGGGCGACGAGCCGATCGGCGGTCAGTGGAACTTCGACGCCGACAACCGCGAAGCCTTCGGCGCAGCCGGCCCGGGCGCCGTGCCGCCGCGCACGCGCTTCGAACCCGATGCCGTCACGCGCGAGGTGATCGCGCTCGTCAACACCCGCTTCGCTTCACACCCCGGTCGGCTGGACGGTTTTGCCTGGCCGGTCACGCGCGCGCAGGCGCTGCAGTCGTTGCAGGTCTTCACCAAGGAGCGCCTGCCGTTGTTCGGCCGCTTCCAGGATGCGATGTGGCCGGGCGACCCGTGGCTGTACCACGCGCACCTGTCGGCCGCGCTCAACCTGAAGCTGCTGAACCCGCGTGAAGTGGTGGCAGCGGCCGAAGCGGCGCACCGCAGCGGGCACGCGCCACTGGCCAGTGTCGAAGGCTTCATCCGCCAGATCCTCGGCTGGCGCGAGTACGTGCGCGGCATCTACTGGACCCAGATGCCGGAGTATCTGGAACGCAACGCGCTCGCTGCCCGGCAGGACCTGCCCGCGTGGTACTGGACCGGTGCCACCGACATGGCCTGCCTGCGCGACGCCCTGGCGCAGACGCTCACGCACGGCTACGCCAACCACATCCAGCGCCTGATGGTGACCGGCCTGTATGCGCTGATGCTGGGCGTCAGCCCCAGGCAGGTGCACGCCTGGTACCTGGCGGTGTACGTCGATGCGGTGGAGTGGGTCGAACTGCCCAACACCCTGGGCATGAGCCAGTACGCCGACGGCGGCGTGATGGGCAGCAAACCCTACATCGCCACCGGCAAGTACATCCAGCGCATGAGCCCGCACTGCAAGGGCTGCCGTTACGACCCGGCACTACGCAGCGGCGAGGGTGCCTGCCCTTTCACGACCTTGTACTGGGACTTCCTGATGCGCCATGAAGCGACGCTGGCGAAAAACCCACGCATGGCGCTGCAGGTGAAGAACGTGGCGCGCCTGACCGAGGTGCAGAAGCAGGCGGTGCGCGAACGCGCGGCGGCGATCCGCCGCGGCGCGGTGGGGGCTGAGGTCGAGCAGCATGCTTGAGACTTGCACGCGCGCAGCCGCGACTGCCAACTGCTCAGCGGCGCGCAGGCCTTCCTGGCGCTGTGGTGGCCAGCAGCGGGATGGCGAACAGATGTTTCTCCCTGCATTGGGCAGTCCGTCCGAAGCGACGGCTCCGAAGCAGAATGACGAGGACGGATGACGGCGGACGAGGCAGACCCTTCGCTTTGGGCCCGGCGACTGGGCTTTGGCGGGCTCATTCCATTTGTGAGCTTGGCGGCGGCGCTTTGGGTGGCGCGGCCGGAGGACTGGCCGCTGGCAACGATGGCATTGCTGGGGTACGGCGCGACCATCTGCAGCTTTCTGGGGGCAATCCATTGGGGCCTGGTGATGCGTGAGGGGCCTGCCCAGCCGGTGCCGTCGCTGCTTTGGGGCGTGGTGCCCAGCCTGGTGGGCTGGGGGGCACTGCTGCTGGGCCGTGCACCGGGGCTGTTGCTGATAGCGGCTTTGCTGTGGGCCTGCTTTGCGGTGGACCGGACGCTGTATCCGCGCTACCAGCTACGGGCCTGGCTACCGATGCGATTGCGGCTCACTCTGGTGGCCAGCATCAGTTGCCTGGCCGGGGCGGCGGCGCTGCCGCACCAGGCGCATCTGGAACTTCCAGTGCACCACACGGGTCAAGCTTCCAGAACTCAACCATGGCGAGGTCATCATGAACCTGTTCAACAAACTCCCCGGCTTCGTGCAATCAGCGCCGGGGTTGGAGCATCTCATCTGGCGGCGCCTGCCGGCCATTCTGCTGTTGGGCACGCTGTTGCCGCTGGTGCTGGCGGGCGTGAATCGCGCGCTGGCGCCCGCCACACTCCCCTCTGGCAGTAACGACGCCGCGCTGCTGTTGTGGGACTACACGATGTTCGGTGTGGTCATGCTGCACTGGATGCTGGTGCTGACGCTCGCCCTGGGGTGCTTCATCGTCAGGGTGATAAAGGGCCCAGCGTACGTGGCCGACGCCTATCCACTCCCGGAGGAGACCGACGAAGCCATGGACGCTCGTTCTGCGCGGACTTGAACGTCATCCCGGCCGAATCGGATCGCGCGCTCGCTCGCGGACAGACGTGGATAGCTCGGGGCGCACGGCGCATTGGACCTGCCATCGAGGCTGCCAGGCGGCTGCAACGATCCGCACATTTCGGCGCATGCGCGCAGCGAGGGCTTGACGAGGGGCCGGGAAGCCGGTTCAGGATCCGCCTGAATTCGGATACGATGAACCATGCAAACCGAAGCCCGGCCTGATCCTTCCCCGCCCGAGCTGCTGCGTGTGATTGCACGGCGGCTGACGCTGCTCTACACCGCGCTCGGGGTGGCGCTGGCGGTGGAGGCGCTGATTCGCGCCAAATCGGCATGAAGCGCGTTGCGATTGTCCAGTCGAACTACATTCCCTGGAAAGGCTATTTCGACATGATCGCCGCCGTGGACGAGTTCATCCTGTATGACGACATGCAATACACGAAGCGCGACTGGCGCAATCGCAACCAAATCAAGACGCCGCAGGGCCTGCAGTGGCTCACGGTCCCGGTTGTTGTCAAGGGACGGTACCACCAGAAAATCCGGGAAACGGAAATCCAGGGCGGCGAGTGGGCCACGGCGCACTGGAAGACCCTGTCGCAGAACTACCGGCGCGCGAAGTGTTTCCCGGAGATGGCAGCGTGGCTGGAGCCGCTGTACCTGGGCGATCCGTTCAGCCACCTTTCGCAGCTCAACCGCGCGTTCATCGAGGCCGTCTGCCGTTACCTCGGCATCCGGACCCGGATCACGAGCTCATGGGATTACCGCTTGCAGGAAGGCAAGACCGAGCGCCTTGCGAACCTCTGCGCGCAGGCGGGCGGAACCGAGTACATCGCCGGCCCGGCAGCGAAAGACTATGTTGACGAGGATATATTCCAGACGATGGACATCAAGTTGACGTGGTTCGACTACGATTGCTATCCGCCCTATCCCCAGCTGTGGGGTGAATTCACGCACGGCGTGACCGTTCTCGACCTGCTGTTCAACTGCGGCAAGGATTCACCCCGCTACATGCGTTACGTTCGGCCATGAAGCTCTCGATTGTCGCGACGCTCTACAAGTCCTCGCCATACATTGCCGAGTTCCACCGACGGGCGACTGCTGCCGCGACCGCACTGGCAGGGGACGACTACGAGATTGTCCTGGTGAACGACGGCTCGCCCGACGACAGCCTCGAGCAGGCGGTGCGGTTGTCGGGGGAGGACAGGCACGTGGCGGTGGTGGACCTTTCCCGCAACTTCGGCCATCACAAGGCGATCATGGCGGGGCTCGAGAACGCCGACGGGGAGCTGGTCTTCCTGATCGACAGCGACCTCGAGGAGGAGCCCGAATGGCTGCCCGAGTTCCACGCGGCGATGCTGGCCGAGCGCGCCGACGTCGTCTACGGCAGGCAGCAGGATCGCAAGGGGAGTTGGTTCGAGAAATGGAGCGGGAATCTCTACTATTCGATCTTCAACCGGCTCTGCAACATCGACCACCCCCGCAACGTCGTGACCGCGCGCCTGATGTCGCGTCGCTATGTCGACGCGCTGCTACGGCACCGCGAACGCGAGCTGGTCATGTCTTGCCTCTGGATAATCACGGGATTCAAGCAGGTCGCGCGGGTCGTCCGCAAGCACATGAAGAGCGGCACGACCTACGCTCTGTCGACGAAGATAGACCTCGCGGTCAACGCGATCACCTCCTTCAGCGAGGTTCCGCTGAAGGTGATCTTCTACGTGGGCATCATCGTCTTCGGTTGCGCGCTGGTGTACGCCGGCTACCTCGTCTTCCTGCGGCTGTACCTGTCCCGGACGGTGGACGGCTACACTTCGGTCATGGTGTCGATCTGGCTGCTCGGCGGAATGATCATTTTGTTCGTCGGCGTGGTCGGCATGTACATTTCGAAGGTGTTCCTGGAAACGAAGCAGCGGCCGCTCACGATAATCAGGGAGATCCATGGAAAACGGCTTCCAGAACATCGACGCTAGCTACGAGCGCTACTACGCGAAGCGAACCGGCATCCACGTCTACCCCACCGAGTTCGTCGTCCGCACCTTTCTTGCGAGCTATCCGGGACTGGGCTTCCGGAAGCCGGCGCGGGGCGAGCGTATCCTCGACGTCGGGTTTGGCGATGGCCGCAACACGGCCTTTCTCTGCGACCAGGGGCTCGCCGTCAGTGGCATCGAGATCACGCAGGGCATTGTCGACCAGACCCGCGATCGCATGTCGCGGCTGGGTCACACCGTGGACCTGCGGGTCGGCCGCAATAGCAAGATCCCGTTCGGGCTGGAGTATTTCGACCACATCCTCGCTTGCCATTGCTGCTATTACTGTGACGACGGCGAGTCGTTCTCCGACAACCTGAAGGAGTACGCCCGGGTGCTGAAGAGGGAGGGGTACCTGGTCGCGTCGGTGGCGTGCCGTTCGTCGTACATCTTCGAGGGGGCGACTGAATGCCGCGACGGGTCCCTCGTCGTCAAGTCGGATCCGTACGGGAACCGGAACGGGTATCGCCTGCACGCATTTCGCGAGAAGGGCGAGATCGAGGACTACATGAGGCCGCTGTTCACCAACTTCTCCTTCGGTTTCGCCGACAATGACTATTTCGGCATCTCGGAGCGCGTATTCTGGGTCGTCTGCCAAAAGAAATGACCATGCCGGGAAAGCCACTCGCCTATCGCTGCCCGCAGCCGGGTTGCGGCCGGGCACGGCTGTCCGAATCGTCCGGGGGACTGGCCTGCGGAAACGGCCATGTCTTCCCGTTCATCCCGGGAACGGCAATTCCCGTTTTCGAAAGGAGCCCCGACGCCGCCAATGAATACGCTCACGGGGAGTCCGCAGAAAAGCACGACAATGCCCTGCGCTGGGTGTTCTCGACGTTTCAGTCGGACGAGGCGACGCTGCGGGACGGCCTCGTCGACAGGCTGCAGCTTCGCAAGGGCGACCTCGTCCTTGTCACGGGGGCGGGTACGGGCAACGACCTGCCTTTCCTGGCCCGTCGCCTGGCAGGAAGCGGCGAGATCTACGCGCAGGACATCGCGCAGCAGATGCTCCTGACGGGGGTCGAGCGCTATCGCGCCGAGGTGGAGCGCACGGGGGTCGCTCTGCACTTCTCCGTGAGCGATGCGACGAACCTTCCCTTCCCCGACGGCCATTTCGACGCCGCGTACCACTTCGGAGGGATCAACCTATTTTCCGACGTCCGGCGTGGCATCGCGGAAATGAACCGGGTCGTCCGGACCGGCGGCAGGGTCGTCATCGGGGACGAGGGGGTGGCGCCCTGGCTCAGGGAGACCGAGATCGGACGCATGCTCATCCGGAATAACGCGCTGTACGCCTGCGACGTGCCGCTCGCGCTCCTTCCGCAGACCGTGCGGGAGCCCCGGGTCAGCTGGGAGCTCTGCAACACCTTCTTCGTCATCGAGTTCCGCGCGTGCGGAGATCCCCTGCCCATCGACGTCGACGTTCCTCACCTTGGTATCCGGGGCGGCACTATCCGGACGCGGTACTCAGGACTGCTCGAGGGGATCGATCCGGCCCTGCGCGACCGGATCAACGCCGAAGCCGAGCGCCGCGGCATGAGCCGAGTCGAATACCTCGAGTCCGTGCTCCGGGGCACGCTGCCGGAGTCCGGCGGAAAGGACGGCCGCGGGTGAAGGGCATCCTCGCCGGCGGCAGGCCGTTCCCGTGGCGGAAGGTGGGGCGCGTCTTCGCGCCCCCGGAAGGCGAGTTCAGCCACGGCTCGCATCCCTGCGCCGTGCACGTGGAGGGCGACCGCTTCGTCGTGGCGTTCACGCGCCGCGACTCGAGGCAGCGCTCGCAGATCTTCCTCTCGCACGCCGTGGTCGCGGGCGGGCGGCTCGCCCTCGAGGGCGAGCCGAGGCTGGCGCTCCGCCACGGCGAGCCGGGCTACTTCGATTGCGACGGCGTCATCAGCGTGTGCTTCGTCGAGTGCGACGGGCGCATTTACCTGTATTACGTCGGCTGGCAGAACCTGCCCGACACGCTTTGGATCTGCGACACGGGACGCGCGATCCTCGATCCGGCCAGGCTGGAGCTCACGCGCGAGTTCCCCGGCCCGGTGCTGGGCCGCGACAAGGACAACCCGTTGTTCGCCGCGGCGACGGCGTTCCACGTTTCCGATGGCAAGTGGAGGACCTGGTACAACTCCGGCATCAAGTGGGAAAAAGTCGACGGCGGCTGGAAGCACCACTACGGAATCCACTACGCCGAGTCGGACGACGGAATCGACTGGGTGACCTATCCCGGCCTGTGCCTTCCCTTCGCCGACGAGTACGAGTACGCGTTCGGGCGGCCAAGCGTGTACCGCGGCGGGGACACCTACTTCATGTGGTTCGCGCACCGGGCGACCCGGGACATCGGCGCCTACCGGATCGGCTTCGCCTCGTCGCAGGACGGCCGCAAGTGGGTGCGGAACGACGCGATTTCGGGCATCGACGTCTCGGCCGAGGGGTGGGACAGCGAGATGATCTGCTACCCCTGCGTCTTCGAGCACCACGGGACGCTCTACATGCTCTACAACGGCAACGACTACGGACGGACCGGCTTCGGGCTGGCGGTCCTGGACAAGGCCTGATGGCACAAGAGATCATCCTGGCGGGCAATGCGATCACCGCGCAGATCCTGTATTCGTACCTGGCCGCCGACACCCGGTACCGGGTCGTGGGAGTCACCGTCGACGACGAATTCGTGTCGAGCGGCAGCGTTGGCGACTTCAAGGCGGTACCGATGTCGGGGGTGGCCGCCGCCTGTCCGCCGGGCAAGTGCCGTGTCGTCATGGCAATCGGCTACAACAACCTCAACAGGGTCCGCGAGTCGGTCTTCGATCGCCTCAAGGGCATGGGCTACACGATCGAGACGTACGTTCATCCGGAGGCCCGCCTCCACAGCCAGGTTCCGCTCGGCGAGGGCTGCGTCATCCTGCCCGGCGCAGTCATCGAGCCGTTCGTCACTGTCGGCGCCAATACGATGGTGTGGGCCAACGTGACGCTGGCCCACCACTGCAGCGTCGCCGAGCACTGCTGGATCGCCTCGGGTTCCGTGGTGTCGGGCCAGGCCCGGGTCCTGCGAAACACGTTTGTCGGGGTCAATGCGACGATCGTGAACGCCATCACGGTCGCGGAATACAACATCATCGGCGCCGCCGCGATGGTCTCGAAGGACACCAAGCCGAACTCGGTTCATCTTTCGCGCTCGGCCGAGCCGCTGCGCTATTCGTCCGACGATTACGTGAAGTACTTCGGGGTCTGAAATGAACAAGCGACTGGCCGCGATCCTCGCGGAGGTATTCGGATTGAAGGCATCGGACATCCAGCCTTCCCTCGAGAAGGGCGACGTGGGAAGCTGGGACTCGCTCAAGCAGATGGACCTGGTCCTGAGCCTCGAGCAGGAGTACGCGATCGCACTCGAGATTTCCGACATCGTTCGCATGGTGTCGATCGCAGGCATCGAGGAGGTGCTTCGGGGCAAGGGGGTGGACCTTGGAGACTAAGGGCGCCGTCGCGTTGGTGACCGGAGGGGCCAGGGGGCTCGGCCTCGCCATCGCCGGCCATCTGCATGACCTCGGCGCCAGGGTCGTCGTGGCGGACCGCGATGCGGACGCGCTCGCGTCCCTGCCGGCGCATTTCGAGCGCCGGGCGGTGGACGTGACGCAGCCGCAGGCGGTCAAGGCGGCGGTCGCGGACATCGTCGCCAGGCTGGGCAAGATCGACATCCTGGTAAACAACGCAGGCGTGATTTCGAGCGAGCCCTTTGTCAACATCCTGAATCCCGCCGGGATCATGCACGACTTCGGCCGTTTTCGTGACGCGGTCGCGGTCAACATGGACTCCGTGTTCATCGTGACGTCGGCCGTGGTCGAGCAGATGGTCACGCGCCGGTCGAAGGGCGTCATCGTAAACATCAGTTCGATCAGCGCCTGCGGAAACGAGGGGCAGACGGCCTATTCCGCCGCGAAGGCGGGGGTCAACGCGATGACCGTCACCTGGTCGAAGGAGCTGGGTCGATGGGGAATCCGGTGCAACGCCGTGGCCCCCGGCTTCATCGGGACGGATTCCACCCACCATGCGCTCAAGGAAGACGTCCTCAAGCACATCAAGGCGAACACGCCGCTGCGTCGCCTGGGCGAGGCCCGCGAGGTGGCGCAGGCGGTGGCGGCCGTCATCGAGAACGATTTCATGAACGGTGTCGTCCTCGACGTCAACGGCGGATTGACGATCTGACATGATCAGGCTGGAACCACGGGGCCACGGGGCAGCGCTGGGCCTGTACCGGGCGGCGCAGGCGCGGTTTCCCCTGATCGGCGCCGTCCTGCTCGACGAGCAGGACGGGGCCGTCTACGCGGACGATCCCGCCAGCCCGCGGTGCGCCTATGTCGAGCATGCCTTCGGATTCGCCCAGGTCCTGGGCCAGCCGACGGGGGAGTTCGAGTCCGCGCTCGAGCGCTACCTGCTGGTCGACCGGCGCTTCGCGGCCCCCAAGATCCGCCTGTACACGCCCTGGATGCCAGGCTTCCTGCGCGATTCCCGGCACGATTCCCTGCGCTCCTTCCGGCAGCGCTTCGTCGTGGATCCGGCAAGCCCGCGCTCCGGGGCCGAATCGTCCGGCGCGGGCTCCACTCCCATGCCCGGCAGGGAAGTCGTGGTCGCAAGCGAAGCGAACGTCGCCGCGATCGAGCAGGCGTTCGGCGTGACGTGCCGGTTCTGGCGGAGCGCGCGCGATTTCGTCAGGGGCGCCCATGCGGTGGTGGTGATGCACCGCGGGCAACCGACATCGATCTGCTATGCGGCGGCGCAAGCCGACCGGCAGGTGGAGATCGACGTGCTGACGCGCCCCGAGCACCAGCGGCTCGGCTTCGCCGGGCTGGCGGCCTCGAGCTTCGTTCGCCGATGCCTCGAGCGCGGGCTGGAACCGCTCTGGGACTGCTTCGCGAACAACACCGAGTCCGTCCAGTTGTGCCAGTCGATCGGGTTCGTCCCGACGTCGCCGGCCTATCCGTTCTTCACGATCAACCGATGAATACGACCGTCCGGGAAGCGGGCGCCCTGCCCCACCACCACTACAACGTCGGGCTTTTCTTCCAGGAAGTCTCGGCGATCCACGCGAGCCGCCCCGCGCTCCGCTACGCCGAGGGAATGCACACCTACGCGGACCTCTGGCGCTGGTCGGAGAGCCTTGCCGCCCTCCTGCTTGCCGAGGGCTGCCGTCAGGGCGACGTGATCGCCATCGGCCACAACAAGCGCCCGCTGTCGTACGCGCTGATGCTCGCCGCGCTCCGCATCGGCGTGGCCTACGTGAACTTCGATGTCGCGTCGCCGGCCGCGCGAACCTCGACCATCCTGAAGGTGAGCGGTGCCCCCCTCCTCTTCTACGACGACCCCGCGTACGCCGCGGAACTCGAGGAGCTCGGCGCGACGAACGGTTGCCGGGCCTTCTTCCTGGACGCGGCCGCGCTGCCCGAGGTGTCCGCCGGCGAGCGATCGGAGCTGGCGCGGCGGGCGGCCCTGGTCGACGGGGCGACCATCGCCTACATCATGTTCACGTCGGGCTCAACGGGAATTCCCAAGGGAGTGGCCGTCACGCACCAGAACGTCCTGCACTTCATCGAGTGGGGCCGAACGCGGTTCGGCATTTTGCCGGAGGACAACTTCGCGAACCTGAGCCCGATGTACTTCGACAACTCGGTGTTCGACTTCTACGTCGCGCTGTTCTCGGGGGCCTCCCTTTCTCCCGTGTACCGGGAACTGATGACCCTTCCCTACGACCTCGTCGGGCATGTCGGAAGGATGAACTGCACGGTCTGGTTCTCGGTGCCTTCCCTGCTGATCTACCTCATGACGATGAAGGCCGTCACGCGCGAGGCGCTTCCCTCGCTGCGCCGGATCGTGTTCGGCGGCGAGGGCTATCCTAAAGTCGAGCTCAAGAAGCTCTATGACCGCTTTTGGCCGCAGGCGAACCTCGTGAACGTGTACGGGCCGACCGAGTGCACGTGCATCTGCAGCGCCCATACGCTGACGGACGAGGACTTCTCGGACCTGTCCGGACTGCCGACGCTGGGCCATCTCAACCAGAACTTCGACTACTGGATCCTCGACGAGAACGACCGGGACGCCTCGACGGGCGAGCTCTGCCTCATCGGGCCCAACGTCGCGGCCGGCTATTTCAACGACCCGGAGCGCACGGCTGCGTCGTTTCATGCGTTGAGCGATTCGAATCGGTTCATGAAGCGGATGTACCGCACTGGCGACCTCGTCCGCGAGGAGGGTGGAAGGCTGCATTTTGTCGCCCGCAAGGACAACCAGATCAAGCACATGGGCTACCGGATCGAGCTCGAGGAGATCGAGCATGCGCTGGTGACGCTCCCGCAGGTCAACCAGGCGGCCGTCGTCTACGTGCGCAGCAATGCCGCGTACGGGAAGCTCGTCGGATTCGCCTCGTGCGCGGCCGAGGCCGACGAAAAGGCGCTGCTTCGGGAGCTTTCGAAGCTGTTGCCGGACTACATGGTGCCCAGCAAACTCATCCTGATGCCCACGCTTCCGACCAATCCCAACGGGAAGGTTGATCGCCAGAAGCTCCGGGCGATGCTGGACCCGTGAGCGTCAGGAATGAAGCTGACGTGGCCCGCCCTGTCCCAGCTGATCCGCTACGGCGTAGTCGGTCTGTTGACGAACCTCGCGGGCTACGGGGTCTATCTTCTCCTGACATGGCTTTGGCTCGAACCGAAGCTCGCCGTGACGCTCCTCTACCCCGTCGGCGTGATCACGGGGTATTTCGGCCATGCGCGGTATTCGTTTTCGTACCAGGGACGCGCGACATCAAGCATGTCCCGGTATCTCGTGGCGCACGCCATCGGCTACGGTGCCAACATCTGCCTGCTCTACGTCTTCTCGGACGCGCTCCACTATCCCCATCAGGCGGTCCAGGCCGCTGCGATCTTCATCGTGGCGGGCCTCCTTTTTCTGCTGTTCAAGTTCTTCGTGTTCCCGCCGGCGCGCGGCGATGGTCCTGAGTAGCCCATGGTCACCTGTCCCGCCTGCGCCGCACCGCTCCAGGCCCCGCGATATCGCTGCCCACAGTGCGGCTTCGAGCCGACGGCGAGAAGCGGATTCCTGGCCTGGGCCCCACACTTGGCGGATTCGAACGATGGATTCCACCGGAAGGATTTCTCGGCCCTGGCGTCGGTCGAAGCGCTGCATTTCTGGTTCCGAGCCCGGAACGACTTGATCCTGTGGGCGCTGAGGAGGTACTCGCCGGCGTTCCGTTCCCTGCTGGAGATAGGCTGCGGGACGGGGTTCGTGCTGTCCGGGATCGCGAAGGCATTTCCGGAGGCGAGGCTGGTCGGCACGGAGGTCTTCGTAGAGGGACTCGGATTCGCCAACAGGCGGGTTCCCCAGGCGGAGTTGATGCAGATGGATGCCCGCGCGCTGCCTTACGTCGAGGAATTCGACGTGGTCGTCGCGTTCGACGTAGTCGAGCACATCGAGGAGGACGAACTCGTCCTGCGAAACCTTTTCCACGCCACCAGGCCCGGGGGACACTGCATCCTTTCCGTCCCGCAGCACATGTGGCTGTGGAGCCCCGTCGACGAGGAAGCCTGCCACAAGCGCCGGTACAGCGCGCAAGAGCTGAGCGGGAAAGCCGTGAAGGCCGGGTTCCGGATCGTCCGCAGCACGTCGTTCGTCACGCTCCTCCTGCCCGCCATGCTGCTTTCGCGCCTGGCGGACCGGCAGAGGGGAAAGTCCGGCGGGGTCGACTCCCTGCGCATGAATCCGGCGGTCAACCGGATCCTCGAGTGGGCACTTCGGGTGGAGCATGTCGCGATCCGGGCGGGCGTGTCGCTGCCGGTCGGCGGGTCCCGCCTGATGGTGCTCGCGAAACCATGAACGCGGCCGTCGTCGCTTCCCTGATTCCGTCAAGTCGCGGCGGCCACGTTCCCGACAAAGGACCCTCAAAGTGCCAAAGCCAATGATCCCCTTCAACCGGCCGTACATGACCGGCAAGGAGCTGGCCTTCATCGAGAAGGCACACA
>JANNWA010000020.1:0-1573 GCA_031408275.1 Pseudomonadota bacterium | reverse complement strand
GGCCAGGCGCGAAGTGGAAGACGCGCTTCTCAAGGCCGGCGCATTGCAGAGCGCCATTTTCAACAGCGCGAACTTTTCCAGCATCGCAACCGACGCGCACGGTGTCATCCAGATTTTCAACGTCGGCGCCGAGCGCATGCTAGGTTACGCCGCAACCGAGGTGATGAACAAGATCACCCCGGCCGACATTTCCGATCCGCAGGAGGTGATCGCGCGCGCCAAGGCGCTGAGCGCCGAGCTCGCCACCCCGATCACCCCCGGCTTCGAAGCGCTGGTGTTCAAAGCCTCGCGCGGCATCGAGGACATCTACGAGCTGACCTATTTCCGCAAGGATGGCAGCCGGTTCCCGGCGGTGGTTTCGGTCACGGCGCTGCGCGACGCGCAGGAAAACATCATCGGCTACCTGCTGATCGGCACCGACAACACCGCGCGAAAACGCGCCGAGGAGGCCCTGCTCAAGGCGGGGGCGCTGCAGAACGCCATCTTCAACAGTGCCAATTTCTCCAGCATCGCCACCGACGCCAAGGGCGTGATCCAGATCTTCAACGTCGGCGCGGAGCGCATGCTCGGCTATGCGGCCGCCGACGTGGTGGACAAGATCACGCCGGCCGATATTTCCGATCCGCAGGAAGTGATTGCGCGCGCCGAGGCCCTCAGCCTGGAACTCGCGACCACGATCGCGCCGGGCTTCGAGGCGCTGGTGTTCAAGGCCTCGCGCGGCATCGAGGACATCTACGAGCTGACCTATATCCGCGAGGACGGCAGCCGCTTCCCGGCCATCGTCTCGGTCACGGCGCTGCGCGACGCGCAGGAAAATATCATCGGCTACCTGCTGATCGGCACCGACAACACGGCCCGCAAGGAGGTCGAGGCGGTCCAGAGGCTGCTCGACCAGCGGCTGCGCGACCAGCAGTTCTACACGCGCTCGCTCATCGAATCGAACATCGACGCGATCATGACCACCGATGCCCAGGGCATCATTTCCGACGTCAACCAGCAGATGATCGCGCTCACGGGGCGCACGCGGGACGAACTGATCGGCGCGCCCTGCAAGAACTTCTTCACCGACCCGGCGCGGGCCGAGGCCGCGATCCGCCGCGTGCTCACCGAAAACAGGGTGAGCAACTACGAGCTCACCGTGCGCGCCCTGAACGGCGAGGAAACGGTGGTGTCGTACAACGCCGCGACCTTCCACGATCGCGACCGCAAGCTGCAGGGGGTGTTCGCCGCCGCGCGCGACGTGACCGAGAGGAAGCGCTTCGAGCGGGCCCTGGAAGAGAAGAACATCGAGCTTGAGCACGCCAGCCGCATGAAGTCGGAGTTCCTCGCCACGATGTCGCACGAGCTGCGCACGCCGCTCAACGCCATCATTGGCTTTTCGGAAGCGCTCAAGGACGGCCTCGTCGGGGAAATGAGCGGGACGCAGCACGAGTACGTCGGCGATATCTTCACCAGCGGCCAGCACCTGCTCGCGCTCATCAACGACATCCTCGACCTGTCGAAGGTGGAGGCGGGAATGATGGCGCTCGAACTCGAGCCGGTCGGCCTGAAGGACCTGCTCACCAACAGCCTG
>JANNWA010000019.1:0-10178 GCA_031408275.1 Pseudomonadota bacterium | reverse complement strand
ATCCCGCGCCCGATCGAGCGATTGGTCAGCGCGGGATCCGACCACCACCAGCCGTCGTTCTTCATCGAGCGCGCCGCGGCGATAAACCTGTCGGCCACGGCGTCGAAGTCCGCGTCGGTGTAGTTCAGGCTGAAGATGAGCCTGCCCGTGCCCACCCAGCTGAGGGCGATCCCCTCTGCGCGCAGGTAGTACTGGAGCATCCAGTTGTAGCGCGAAGGCTGGGTGTAGCACACGGTCCAGATCGAGGAGAGGTTCGCGACCCGCACGGGAATCGCCGCAGCCGCGAGGCGTTCGTTCAGGCGCGCAGCGCGGCCGTCCCAGGTGGCGTCGAGGCCGCGGTAGGCCGCCCGGCCCGCCTCCGTTTCCAGGTGCTCGAGGAAAACCTGCATCGCGCCCATTACGTAGGGATGCGAATTGAACGTGCCGCGCGCGAAGCATATGTCCGCGGGACGGTCCTCCCTGAAGCGCGTCATCAGCCGGTGCGGGCCGCAGACCGCCCCCACCGGGAAACCGCCCGCGAGCGTCTTGCCGTAGGTCACCAGGTCGGCGCGCACGCCGAAGTACTCCTGCGCCCCGCCCATCGCCAGGCGGAAGCCGACGAACACTTCGTCGAAGATCAGCACGATGCCGCGCTCCGTGCAGACTGCGCGCAGCTTGCGCAGCCATTCGGTGTAGGCCGCGCGATCGAACCCGGCCGTGCGGGCGCTCGCCACCAGCGACCCGTCCCCGGGCGCGCTGGCGTTGGGATGGAGCGCCTGCAACGGGTTTACGAGCACACAGGCGATGTCGCGCCGCTTGCCGAGCACCCGCAGCGTGCGTTCGTCCATGTCGCGCAGCGTGTAGGTTTCCTTCGCGGGTACCGGATTGCCGACGCCCGGCTGCACGTCACCCCACCAGCCGTGATAGGCGCCGCAGAACCGCACGATGTGCGATCGCCGCGTGTGGTAGCGCGCGAGCCGCACCGCCTGCATGACGGCCTCCGTGCCGGACATGTGGAACGAAACTTCCTCGTGCCCGGAAATCTCCTGCAGCCGCCGCACGTTATAGGCGACCGACGGGTGATAAGCGCCGAGCACTGGGCCGAGGTCCGCGGCGCGGGCGCTGCCCTCGGCCATGCACTTCTTGTAGAAGTCATAGCCGAACACGTTGACCCCATAGGACCCGGCAAGATCGTAGAGCCGGTTGCCGTCGAGGTCCGTGAGGCAAACGCCGGACGAGGACCGCACGAAGGATCCGGCATCGAGGTGGCCGCGCACGAACCGGCGATATTGGAACGGGACCCGGTAGTTGGCCGTGAACTGCAGGTCCGACAGTCCTGTCCGCGCTCCCGCGGTGACGCGCGCGGTTTCGGCGAAACGCTGCCGGTACAGGTCCGACAGGGCTGCAAATCCCGTGTACCGCAAGGCGGCGACCTCGGCCGGTGCGCCGTCGGAATCGAAGAATCGCGCGCCTTCGTACTCGTAGAAAGGCACCTGGCCGGCCGCCAGGCGGCTCATCCGGGCGTGCCCGGCCAGGGACCGGTGCTTGGCGCGGGAGAGTTCGATGCGCGAGCGCAGTTTCGGAAACAGGAGGGCCAGCACGGCCGTCCCCGTGGCAAACAGTGCAAAGGTGGCATCCATGACTGACTTGTACCGCGGCCGGGTTACGCCAGCATGACCATGCGTTCGACACTTTCCCGCCTGCTGCAGCAGGAAAACCTGAACTTCCTGCTGACCAACCGTATCCCGCGCCGCGCCCTGACGCTCTTCATGGGCTGGTTCAGCAAGATCGAGCAGCCCCTGGTCCGGGATTTTTCCATCGCGGTCTGGCGCTGGTTCGGCGCCCTGGACCTCACGGAGGCGCGCCAGTCCTCCTTTCGCAGCATGCATGACTGCTTCATCCGCGAACTCAAGCCCGGGGCCCGCCCGGTCAACCCCGATCCCGCCCTCCTGACCAGCCCCTGCGACGCCATCGTGGGCGCCTCGGGCACGGTCGAGGACGGCATGCTGATCCAGGCCAAGGGCTTTCCCTACCGCCTGCAGGATCTCCTGCACGACCCGGGACTCGAAGCGCTCTACCGCAACGGCACATACGTGACGCTGCGGCTGCGCTCGAACATGTACCACCGGTTCCATGCGCCGCACGACTGCCGGGTGCGGCAGGTCACTTACGTTTCCGGCGACACCTGGAACGTGAACCCGATCGCGCTCAAGCGCGTGGAGCGGCTCTTCTGCCGCAACGAGCGTGCGGTCATACGCACCGGGCTGGAGGGGTCAGACCATGTAGTGACGCTGGTGCCGGTGGCCGCGATCCTGGTCGCCAGCATCCGGCTGCACTTCCTCGACGTGCTGCTGCACCTGCGTTACCGCGGGCCCAACCGGATCGCCTGCGACGCGTCCTTCCGCAAAGGCGAGGAGATGGGCTGGTTCCAGCACGGCTCCACGATCATCGTGTTCGCTCCCGCCGGCTTCGCGCTGTGCGATGGCCTCGCCGAGGGGTCGGAGATCCGCATGGGCGCCCCTCTGCTGCGGCTCCCGGAACAGGTCGGGCTGGGCCACGTCTGACTCGTCCTGCTCCCAGTGGACGAGCTCGATGCGCCCGTCGAGGTGCTCGAGCACCGCAGAGCAGCTGTCGACCCAATCGCCGCAGTTGATGTAGCGCACCCCCTCGATGTCCTTGTTCGCTGCGCTGTGGATGTGCCCGCAGATCACCCCATCCATGCCGCGATTGCGCGCGTGGTGCGCGACGCTCGCTTCAAATCCGTAGATGAAATCAAGCGCTCCCTTGACCTTGCGCTTCGCGTAGCCGGCAAGGGACCAGTAGCCCGGCTTGCCGAGCTTGCGGCGAACCCAGGACAGCAGGATGTTGGTCCTCACCAGCAGCGTGTATGCATAGTCCCCGAGCTCTGCCAGCCAGCGGTGGTAGCGCGTGATCTGGTCGAACTCGTCGCCGTGGATCAGCAGGTAGCGCCGGCCGTCCGCGGCGACGTGCGTGGCTTCGCGCTGAACGTGGATGGCGCCGAAGTCGCTGCCGGCGTATTCGCGCAGCGCCTCGTCGTGGTTGCCCGGCACGAACACCACCCGCACCCCGTGGCGCGCCCGCTTGAGGATCTTCTGCACGAACGTGTTGTGCTGTGCGGGCCAGTGGATCTCCCGCGCCAGCGACCAGAAGTCCACGATGTCGCCGAGCAGGTAGATGTGCTCCGTCTCGTGGGCGCGCAGGAACTCCAGCAGGTGATCGGCCTGGCAGGCGCGCGTGCCGAGGTGGATGTCGGACAGGAAGATGGACCGCACCCGAAGCGCGCCGGGCCACGGCAGCGGGGACGCGTCAGCCGGCCCGCTTGCGGCCCACATAGAGGTAATAGGGAGCCTTCAGGCCCGGCAGGTACGGGACCGGCGCGAAACGCTCCTCGCATACCACAGGGTTGGTGCGCCGCAACAGTTCGGGAAGGTGTTCGGGATTCAGCCGCACGCCGTCGTGGCCGAACCAGCGCGGCCAGAACCGGCGCGCGAACCACCCGTGCCGGTCGCGCCCGTGCGCAGGCGCATCCGGTGAAACGTAGAAATCCACCACGCCGAGCAGGCCGCCCGGCCGCAGCATGCGGATGGCGTTGTTGAGGGCGCGCCGCCAGTCGGGAATCATCGTGAGCGAGTAGGAGAAGTACACGCGGTCGACACCGAACTTGCTGCCCCAGGCCGGCCGGTAGGTGGTGGCGTCGGCCTGCACGACCGTGACGATGCCGGGCCACCGCGCGCATCGCTGCCGCGCCTGCGCGAGGAGCGAGGGGCACAGGTCGACGAGTTCGAACCGGGCGAGCGACGCCAGTCTCGTCCCGAAGAATTCCACGTTGCGCCCCGTCCCGCCGCCGAGTTCGATCACCGACTGCCCCGGCGCGGGGTCGAGGCGCTCGACCAGTTCCCTGCGCCCGTGCAGCAGCCGCTCGCGGAACCGGTCGTAGTGCTCGGCCTGCGGGGCGTAGAAGCCCTCCAGGCGGTCCGCGTGGCTGCCGGCGCGCGGTTGCCCGCGCAGCAGGCGCAGCAGCACGCGGCCGTCTTCGACGAGCATCACGCCGGGATGTCCGCGATATGGAAACCCGCATAGGTGTGCACGCGATCCATCGGCTGCAGGGCCATCGCGAGGCCATCGTGAAACTTCAGGATCTCCCTGAGCGGGCGGCCGCCCACCTTCAGCTGGCGCAGGTACGCCGGCCGCCGATGGGCGCTGCGCAGGATGATCCGCGCACCCGGGCTCGCCCGTTCCAGGATCGCCTCCCACTCCTCGCACAGAGCCTCGGGGAGGTACGAACTCATCCAGTCCATGTGGTCGAGCAGCACGAGCCGCGTGATGGGCTTCGGCGTGCCGCGCAGGAACTCGGTCACCGTGCAGGTATGCACCTCGATGCGGTCGGCCAGACCGCCCTTGAGCGCGGCGAAGTTGCCCGCCTTAAGGTACTCGGGACAGCACCCGGGGCTGTAGCGCCCCCGCAGGTAGAGCGTCCAGAAGTAGTTCGACTGCAGCGGGAGATCGCGAAAGACGTATTCGATGGCCTCGCGCACGAATCCGGCCACCCCGTTGTGGTGCTGCATCTCGACTTCGCGTTTCTGCGGGCCGGGCACGCCCAGCAGGCTCATGGTCACGCCCCGCGACAGCACCCAGTTCAACCCGCGTCCCCACAGGTGCGGATGCACCCGCGTGTCATACACGCCGCGCTGTTCGGCCAGCGTGCGCGTCTCGAGCAGCTCCGCCACGCCGCGGCGCAGGCCCGGCCGCAGGGCGAGGTAGTTCCTGAATCCGCGCGCCACCACGCCGGACAGCCCGTGGAAGTAGAAGCTGCCCCCGCGCCGGTCGTCGGCAAACCAGCCGATGCGCCGGTCCCAGTAGTCGCGTGCGAACGGCGACAGGTCCGGCCGCAGTACGGACCGGTAGATCCGTCCGGCATCCGGGTGGAAGCCAGCGCCGAACATCCGGAAGAAATCGTCGAATTCGATCCGGCGGATGCCGGCCAGCTTGAGTTCAAGCAGGGCCGACTGGCGCGGGTTGGCGTCGACTGCATGCACGCTTGCGACGCCGGTCAGCGCGTAGTCGAGGGCATTGCAGCCCGCACTAGTGATTACCAGCACATGGTCTTCGGGTCCCAGGTCCAGGGCCCTGCGATCCACGGCCGGGTCCTCCCAGCAGGTGTTGTACACGAGCGAGCGCGAGTAAAGGGCCTCGAACATCCGTTGGTCGACCCTCTCGAACAGGGTCCGCGGCACGGCCGGTGCCGAACTGGCCCGGGCCAGCACCCTGTCATCAATCCGATCCATGCGAATGTCCTATGGGTATGGCTTCGCGTCGGACTGTAAGGAGGCCGGGTTACGGCCAAGTGACACGCGCATGAAACGTTAGTGACATCGCCGGCCGGGTCGGAATCGCGTGATACATTCCGCCCCCATGGAAAGCCCCCACAAAGGCAAGACCGGCCTGCAGCGGCTGATCAACGCGACGCGCTATTCGATCGCCGGCCTCTCCGAAGCGACGCGCAACGAGGACGCGTTCCGCCAGGAACTCATGCTGGCCGTGGTGATGGTTCCGCTCGGGCTCTGGTTCGGCCCCACCGGCACCGCGAAGGCCCTGCTCGTCGGCTGCGTCCTGCTGGTGTTGGTCGTCGAGCTGCTCAATTCGGCGGTCGAGGCGACGGTGGACCGGATCTCGCTCGAGGATCACCGCCTCGCCAAGCGCGCGAAGGACATCGGCAGCGCGGCAGTCATGATTGCGCTCCTCAACGCAGCGGCCGTGTGGATCCTCGTGCTCGCCTTCTGAGTCACGCAAACTTCACGCGCCGGTAACGCCGGCTTCACATGCGGCGCGCAGCCTGCGGGCATGAGCCGGATTGCACTGACCCTGGCACGACTGCAGCACTGGGACGAGCGCGTTTGCGTCGCGTTCAACCGGATGATCCGGGTACGGGTGCTCCTTGCGCTGTTCCGGACCGTGAGCTGGCTGGGCAACGGGATCTTCTGGTACGCGCTGATGCTGGCCCTGCTGCTGGCCGACGCGGCGAACGCGCCGCTGCCGGTGCTTCACATGACCTGCGTGGGCCTGGCCTGCACCCTGACTTACAAGCTGCTCAAGCGCGGCACGCTGCGTCCGCGCCCCTACCAGGTACACCAGCACATCGCCGCCGGCGCGCAGCCGCTCGACCAGTTCAGCTTTCCGTCCGGGCACACGCTGCACGCCGTGGCATTCAGCCTGGTCGCGTGCGCCTACTACCCGCAGCTCGCGTTGCTGACAGTGCCCTTCACCGTGCTGGTGGCGGCCTCCCGGCTGGTGCTGGGCCTGCACTACCCTAGCGACGTGCTCGCCGGCGGCGCGCTCGGGACGCTGATCGTGCTGGCTTCATTCGCCGTATAAATCTCCATAATTTACTTTACAAAGTCCTTTACTGGAGCGGCTCTCAAGCCAGATCGCATTCCATTTTTGGCATACCATCGGCGCCAGGAAGCGAACAGGACTCGAGGACGGACAAGTAGTGCCGCAGCGGCGAAGTAGCCTTTTCCGGCGTTTTGGCCAGGTCGTCCCAGCGCCGCAGCAGCACCGCTTCGGTCGCGTGCGGCTGCTCGATGAACTTGCGCGCCTCGCTCAAGGCGAACATGCCCCCCTGCAGTTCAAGGCTGCGCCTGGAGGCGGCGGACAGGGTGTCCCAGTAGCCGCGTTCGGCCGCGCACAGCCAGCGCTTTGCGTCCACATGCAGGCGGATCGGCTCCAGCACCGCGTCGGGAAACACCCCGCGCAGGAAGGGGATCGCGAAGTACTGGTGCACGTCGTCGACGTCGTCCCGCATCTCCCCTTTCGGCGCCGCCAGCAGGTGCCCGAGGTCGTGGAGCAGGCAGGCGCAGACCAGTTCGGGCTCCGCGCCGGCGTCCTCGGCAAGCTGCGCGCACTGCAGCGCGTGTTCGAGCTGGCTGACGGCTTCGCTGCCGTACATCTCGCGGCCGCGGATTTCGAACAGGACCGCAATGTCTTCAACGCCCAAGGCCATGCTTCCTCCTAGATGAGCGCCTTGCGGATGCGCGCCGAGGCGAGGTCGATCAGGGTCACGCTGACCGCGATGATGATCATCACGGCGCAGGTTTCAGCGTAGTAGAACCCGCGGATGATTTCCCACAGGATCACGCCTATGCCGCCGGCGCCGACCATGCCGACCACGGATGCGGAGCGCACGTTGGCTTCGAAGCGGTACAGCGTGAACGAGATCCACAGCGGCAGGACCTGCGGCAGCACCCCATAGGCGATTTCCTCCAGCGCATTGGCGCCGGTGGAGCGGACCCCCTCGACCGGCTGCGGGTCGATCGCCTCGACGGCCTCGGAGAACAGCTTGGCCAGACTCCCGGTCGTATGCACCCAGATGGCCAGGACTCCGGCGAAGGGACCCAGACCCACCGCGACGACGAAGAGCATCGCGAACACCATTTCGTTGATCGCGCGCGAAGCGTCCATCAGCCGCCGGACCGGCTGGTAGACCCACCAGGGAACCAGGTTGGAGGACGACGCCAGGCCGCAGGGGACCGCCGTCACCACCGCGAGCGCGGTCCCCCAGAGCGCGATCTGCAGCGTCACCACCATTTCTTCCAGGTAGATCCGCCACTGCCCGAAGTTCGGCGGGAAGAAGTCCGCCGCGTACTTCGCCATGTTGCCGGAATCGCGAATCAGGTCGAGGGGACGCATGTCCGCCCCTTTCCACGATCCGGCCAGCAGGGCGAGGATCAGTCCCCAGCCTATGAGCTGCACCCACCGGCCCCGGTCCTGCGCCGGGGCGGCCAGCAACGGGTTCGAGGCTACTGCCGTCACGCCGATCCGCCTACTTCTGCGCCAACTGCTGGTTGAGGTCGGCGAGCTTGCGGTTGACCTCCGCGAGCTTGCCCTGCTTCTCGGCAGGCGCCATTGCCACATCGGACTCGAGCTTGGTCTTTTCTCGGAACAGCTCGAGCTGCCGGATCGGGATCAGCTGCCGGTTCGACGACTCCTTGAACATGGACAGCTTCGAGAGCTTCATGAGGTTGTCCTTCTCCTTCTGGCTACCCTGGCCGTAGGTGTAGAAGAACGACCTGATCTTCGCCTTGGCGGCCTCCGGCAGGTCCTTCCGCATGACCAGCGGGTCGAGCGGGATCAGGGGCGAGGTCCATATCACGCGCATCTCCCTGAACTTTTCGGGAAAGCGCTCCTCGATTTTCTGCAGGTTCTCGGTGTTGTTGGTCGCCACGTCCACCTGCTTGTTGGCCACCGCGAGCGCGTTGGTCTCGTGGTTGGCGCTGCGCACCACCTTGAAGATCGATTTCGCATCGACGTTGTTCATCGCGAACACGTAGTAGCTGGGCACCAGGAAACCCGAGGTCGAATTGGGATCGCCGTTGCCGAAGCTGAGCGTCTTGGCGTTCCGGATCATGTCCTCGACCGACTTGATCGGGCTGTCGCGGTGCACGACCAGCACCGAGTTGTAGCCCTGCGTGCCGTCTGCGTTGACCATCTGGGCGAACACTTCCGCGCTGGCGCGGTCCACGGCCTCCATCGCCGACTTGTTGCCGAACCAGGCCACGTGCACCTTGTTGAAGCGCATGCCCTCGATGATGCCGCCGTAGTCGGGCGAGAAGAACGCGTTGACCTTGAAGCCGGTCTTCCTCGCCATGTCGTCGAGGACCGGCTGCCAGTCCTGCTTCAGGTTTTGCGTCGATTCGGTCGAAATGATGCCGAAATTTATTTCCTTCAGCTCCTGGGCCGCGGCCGTGCCGGCCGCGAATGCCGCGGCGGCCGCGAACGCGAGGCCCGCTATGGTTTTTCCGAACATGGTCATGCTCCTTGGTTGAGGTGCTTACAGGCCCGCCTCGGCCATGGCTCTGGGCCGTGCTGGCTCGGGCGGAGAATCGGGTTTGTCGACCAGAGTCGAGATGTGGTCCGGCAGCGCGAGGATTTCGTCGGCCTCGGCGCCGTAGAGTTCGCGCAGCAACGCTGGCGTGAGCGCCGCGGAAGGCCCGTCGTAGACGACCCTGCCCTGGTGGAGCGCCACGGTGCGCGGACAATACTTCATCGCGACATTGACCTGGTGAAGCGACACGACGACCGTGCACGCGTCCTCCCGGTTGATGCGCGCGAGAATTTCCATCACGCGCCGCGAGGACTCCGGGTCGAGCGAGGCGATGGGCTCGTCGGCCAGCACCACGCGCGCGCCCTGCACCAGGGTGCGCGCGATGGCGGCTCGCTGCTGCTGCCCGCCCGAGAGCGTCGAGGCCCGCTGCAAGGCGCATTCCGGGATGCCCACCCGGCGCAGTGCGTCGTGGCCGCACGCCCGCTCCTTCGCGCCGAACCAGCGCGTCAGGCTGCGCCAAAGCGGCAGGCGGTGCACCGCTCCGGCCAATACGTTGACCAGCACCGGCAGCCGTCCGACCAGGTTGAACTGCTGGAACACGAACCCCACGCCGGCGCGCACGCTGCGCACGTCGCGCGCGATGCGCCCGTCGGCCTGCACGCAACGCCCGAAGATCTCCACCCGGCTCGGCGCGCCTGCGTCCGCGGCCGCGAGTCCGGCCACGTGCCGCAGCAGGGTGGATTTGCCGGAGCCCGACGCGCCGATCAGGGCTACCATCTCGCCGGGCATCACCGTGAGGTCGAGCCCCTGGAGGGCGCGACGCCCTCCGGGAAAGGTCTTGCAGAGCGTCCACACGCGGATCGCCGGCGTCATTTCGGCGGGGATGCTCATACTATCCTGCGGCCTTCGCGCCACACGGCCCGCACCACCGGCTGCGTGCGGCCGCCCAGGCCATCCACCAGCCGGACCTGCACCAGGTCTGCCCGCTTGCCGGGAGCGATCTCGCCCCGGTCCGCGAGGCCGAGCGAAGCGGCGGGGTTGAGGCTTATGCTCGCCACCGCCTGGGGGATGCTCCAACCGGCCTCATCGACCAGCCGGAACGCCGCCATCAGCAGGCTGATCGGCACGTAGTCCGAGGACAGCGTATCGAGCAGCCCTTCGCGCGCGAGGTCCAGCGCCGACACATTGCCCGAATGCGAACCGCCGCGCACCACGTTCGGCGCGCCCATCACGACCGACATGCCCTGCTCGCAGGCCACGCTCGCCGCCAGGGCGCTGGTGGGAAACTCCGAGATCGTCGCCCCCTCGGCGTGCGCCTCGAGCACGTGCTCCGGCCGGGTGTCGTCGTGGCTGGCGA
>JANNWA010000018.1:0-1669 GCA_031408275.1 Pseudomonadota bacterium | reverse complement strand
GTTCGCCAAATCCAGCGAGGCCGTGTATCACATCTCCGGCGGCCTGCACGGCGTGGGTGTGGCCGTGACCAACGCGCTGTCCACGCGGCTCGAGGTGGACGTCTATCGGGAGGGCGCCAAGCACACCATCGCCTTCGAAGGCGGCGAGCTGGTGCAAAAGCTCAAAAGCGAGAAATCAAAGCAGTACCAGGGCCGCACCGGCACGGTCGTGCGCGCCTGGCCCGACCCCAAGTACTTCGACAGCCCCAACATCCCGATGGGCGAGCTCGAGCACCTGATCCGCTCGAAGGCCTACCTGCTGCCGGGCCTCACGACTGTGATGCGCGTGGAAGGGAAGGAAGACAAGAGCTGGCTCTACGAGCGCGGCATGGCGCAGTACTTCGACTTCATGCTGCAGGGGCGGGAACTCGTCGCGCCGCTCTTCACGGGCGAGCGCTTCTTCGACGAGAAGACCGCGGCAGACCTGTCCGACATCCAGCCGGGGGAGGGCGCCGCGTGGGCCATCGGCTTTGTTGCGGAGGGCGACGTGTTCCAGGACAGCCACGTCAACCTGATCCCGACGCGCTCGCACGGCACGCACGAGGCGGGGTTCCGCAACGGCGTCTTCGAGGCCATCCGCGCATTCATGGAGACGCGCAGCATGACGCCCAAGGGCGTGAAGCTGATCGCGGAGGACATCTGGAGCCGCTCCTGCTTCACGCTGTCGGCGCGCATCGTGCGCACCCAGTTCCATGGCCAGACCAAGGAAAAGCTCACCACGCGCCATGCGGCCAAGCTGGTAGAGATGTGCGTGAAGGATGCCTACGAGCTCTGGCTCAACCAGCACCCCGAGGACGGCAAGCGCATCGTCGAGCTCGCCATCGAGCAGGCCAACACGCGATTGTCCAAGGGCAAGAAATTCGAGCGCAAGAAATCCTCCGGCGTGGCCACGCTGCCCGGCAAGCTGGTCGACTGCGCCTCGGACGACACGTCGCGCACCGAGCTCTTCCTCGTCGAGGGCGATTCGGCCGGCGGCTCGGCCAAGGAGGCGCGCGACAAGGACACCCAGGCGATCCTGCCCCTGCGCGGCAAGGTGCTGAACACCATGTCGAAGGACGCCCGCACGGTGCTCGCCAACAAGGAGCTGCAGGCCATCGCCACCGCCATCGGCTGCGACCCGCACGGCATGGACGACAACCCCGACCTCTCGGGCATCCGCTACGGCAAGATCGTGCTGATGACCGACGCCGACGTCGACGGGGGCCACATCCAGGCGCTGCTGCTCACGTTCTTCTTCATGCACATGCCGCGCATCGTCGAGACCGGCCGCATCTGGGTGGCGCAGCCGCCGCTCTTCAAGGTCGAGGTGCCTTCGCAAGGCAAGGGCAAGCCGGCGCGGCGCCTGTACTGCCTGGACGACGACGAACTCGAGGACGCGCTGATTGCGCTGAGGAAGGAAAAGGTGCGCGAAGGCAGCTGGGAGATCTCGCGCTTCAAGGGCCTGGGCGAGATGAGCCCCGAGCAGCTGTGGGAGACCACCATGAACCCGGACTCGCGCCGGCTGGTGAGGATGCAGTTGGACAGAGCCGGGATCGACAAGGTGCGCGGGACGTTCGAGCTGCTCATGGATTCGGGGGAGGCGGAAGGCCGCAGGAACTGGATGCGGGAGCATTGGAAAACAGTCGAGGCC
>JANNWA010000017.1:0-7310 GCA_031408275.1 Pseudomonadota bacterium | reverse complement strand
CGCCACGCCGCCACCGGCCACCACCGGCAACCGCACCGACTTCACGATGCTCCTTACCAGGACCAGGGTGGTGACTTCCGAAGGGGCCGGATGGCCGCCGGCTTCCATCCCGACCGCAACCAGTGCGTCCACGCCCGCGGTCTCGGCTTTCCTCGCGTGCCCGGCCGTGGTCACGACATGCAGCCATTTCGTGCCGATGGAGCGAAACCGCGGCAATTGCTCTTTCGGTCCGCCCTGCGAGGCGATCAGCACCGGCACGCGCGCCTCGTAGGCAATGTCGAGGAATTCGGGCGCGCGCGGGTTGTAGAGAGGGATGTTCACCGCCCAGGGCCTGGCGGTGCCGGCCTTGATCTCGGCGATCGATTTGCGCAAATCGTCGCTGCGCATCGGCCCGGCGGCGATCACGCCGAGCCCGCCGGCGTTCGAAACCGCGATCACGAGCGGCGAACTGGAGGAAGCCCAGCTCATGCCGGCCTGGATGATGGGGTGCTCGATGCCGAGCAGCTCGGTGATCCGGGTCTTCATGGGCTGGAGTTTTCCTTCGCTTCGAGCGCGCGCGCCTGCTCGGTGAGCCGCGCAAGCATGTCCATCAGTGCCGTGCGCTCCTCCCTCGTGAGCACCGACAGCCACGCATCGCTGCGGGCGATCGCATCGTCGAACACGCGGCGGTACAGCGCCTTCCCCGTCCGCGTCAGTGCGAACAGCTTGCCGCGGCCGTCACGATCGTCCGGGGCGCTGGCGACGAGCTTGCGCCCGATCAGCCCGGCCACCGTGCGGCTTGCATAGCTCTTTTCCAGCCCGGCCCCGCGCGCGAGCTCGTTCAATGACTGCAGCGGGTAGCCGCCCAGCAGGGCGATCGCCCGCCATTCGAGCAGCTTCAGGCCGAAACGCTCCTGGTAGCGCGCTTCCGCCCAGCGCGCCGACAGGTTGGCGAGGACGTGCAGCCGGTAGGACACGAGGTCCTTGATTCCATCCAGCGGAGGGAGGGATGAATCCATGAAAATGGCTCTGGGATGCGGTGTTGCGGATGGATAGTTGCTAACGTAAACTAATTACACGAGAGCGTCAATTTGCCCCTGGTGGTTTGCCCCTCACCGGTTCCCCGCGCCCCATGCCCGATGTCACCCTCTGCGAATGTTTCGCCCGCGACGGCCTGCAGCACGAGCCAGCGTTCGTTGCCACGCAGGCAAAGCTCGCCTTGATCGAGCGGTTCGCCGCCGCGGGCTTCCGGCGCATCGAAGCCACTTCCTACTCCAATCCGAAGGTGGTGCCGCAGTTCGCCGACGCCAGCGACCTGCTGCGCGCGCTGCCCCGGCGCGAAGGCGTGTTCTACAAGGCGACCTGCGCCAACGTGCGGGCGGTCGAGCGCGCGCTGGCCGACCTCGACGCGGGGTTCGGCGCCAACGAAATCAGCCTGCTCGCCTCCGCCACCGAATCGCATACGCAGAAGAACCTCAGGCGCAGCCGTGCTGAACAGTGGCAGAACATCCGCGAGATGGCCCTGGCAGCGCGCGGGCGCTTCCGCCTGATCGGAACGGTGTCGGTGGCCTTCGGTTGCCCCTTCGAAGGCGCCGTGGATCCGGATTCGGTGGTCGCCGACGTAGGGCAGTTCGCCGCGTTCGGTGTCGAGCACGTTGCGCTCGGTGACACCACGGGCATGGCTACGCCCAAGTCGGTGCGCTCGATGTTCGAACGGGTGGCGCGCGAAGTGCCGGCGGCAACGCCGATCGCGCACTTCCACGACACGCGCGGCACGGGCCTCGTCAATTACATGGCTGCATACGAGGCCGGCGGCCGGTTTTTCGATTCATCCTTCGGCGGCGTGGGCGGCCATCCGGCCAAGGTAAAGTACGGCGGCGGATTTACCGGCAACGTCTGCACCGAGGACCTGGTGAGCCTGTTCGAGTCGCAGGGCATCTCCACCGGAATCGACCTCGACCAGTTGCTCTTGGCAGCCGAACAGTGCGAGCAAGTGCTTGGCCGTGAGCTGCACGGCCGCGTTACCCGCAGCGGACTGCATCCGCTCCTGAGAGACAAAACATGAAACCACCTTTCCGAGCCGACCAGGTCGGCAGCCTGCTGCGCCCCGCCGAACTCATCGAGGCGCGAGCCAGGGCCAAACGCGGCGAACTCGACGCGGCCGGGCTGCGCGCCATCGAGGACGCATGCATCCGCGCCGCCATCGCCAAGCAGGAATCGATCGGCCTGCAGGCCGTTACCGACGGTGAATTCCGCCGCGACTGGTGGCACGTGGATTTCCTCGCCGGGTTCGACGGCGTGGAGGGATACGTCGCCCCGCTGGTGGTCGGGTTCAAGGACACCGAGGAACAGCCGCCGATGATCCGCGTCACCGGCAAGGTGAAGCGTACCAAGCCGATCTTCGTCGACTCGTTCAAGTTCATGAAGTCCGCGGTTCTCGACCCCTCGAAACACACCGCCAAGCAGACCATCCCGGCGCCGGCCATGCTGCACATGCGGCCCGGGCGCTCCGGCATCAGCAAGGACGCCTATCCCGATCTCGCCGAATTCTGGAAAGACGTCGGCGCCGCGTACCGCGCGGAGATCAAGGACCTCGGCGCCGCGGGCTGCGCCTACCTTCAACTGGACGACACCAGCTTTGCGTATCTCTGTGACGAGCAATTCGCCGGGGCCCTGGCAAAGCGCGGCGACGATCCGAAGAAACTGGCCTGGACCTATGCCGATGCCATCAACGCCGCGGTCGCGGACCGGCCGGCCGGCATGGCGATCACCATGCACACCTGCCGCGGCAACTTCAAGAGCACCTGGGTCGCCTCGGGCGGCTACGAACCCGTGGTCGAGGCGCTGTTCTCGGCCAACGTGGACGGGTTCTTCATGGAATTCGACTCGGAGCGCGCCGGCACGTTCGAGCCGCTGCGCTTCGTGCCCAAAGGCAAGAATGTGGTCCTCGGCCTCGTCACGACCAAGTTTGGCGAGCTGGAGGACAAGGACACGGTCAAGCGCCGCATCGATGCGGCCGCGAAATTCGTGCCGCTCGAGAACCTGTGCCTGTCACCGCAGTGCGGCTTCTCCAGTACGCACCACGGCAACAACCTCTCGCAGGACGACCAGTGGAGGAAACTGGAGCGGATCGTCGAGGTCGCGCGCGAAGTCTGGGGCTGAGCGCCGCTATTTCGCGCCGGAGGGCTTCAGCACGAAATCGTAGTGCGCCGCGTACTCTCCGGAAGGCTGCTTCTTGAAATCCACGACCAGCGATTCCTTCACGCCGAATACGGCGTCGGAATCGAGGTATTCGTCGCCGCGCACGAAAAGGTGGGTCACCAGCCTGTCGTAGCCCGGCGCGGACAGGATTGCGTGCAGGTGACCGGGGCGCATCGGGTGCCGGCTGGTGGCCGTCAGCATGCGCCCGACCGGGCCGTCGTGGGGCACCGGATAGCTCACGGGCAGGACGCACTTGAAATGGAATTTCCCGTCCGCGTCCGCCTTGAATCGCGCGCGGAGGTTGGTGCCCTCGCCTTTTTGCACGTCGTAGAACCCGTCCCCGCCGGTCTCCCAGACATCGAGCAGCGCGCCGGGAATCGTCTTGCCGCCAATGCCCTTGACCGTGCCGGTGACAGTGAGCGGATCGCCCGGCGTGCCCGCCTTGGCGATGTTCGCGCCCAGCGGCATTTCCGGCGCGCCTTCCACGAAGAACGGCCCGAGTACCGTGGATTCGGTGGCGCCGGCGGCTTTGCCGTAGTTGATGAAGTCCACCAGCATCGACACGCCCAGGGTGTCCGACATCAGGATGAACTCCTGGCGGCCGCCCTTGCACCAGTGGCCGGTCTCGGTGAGGAACTGGATCCCGGCGAACCATTCTTCCTGCGTGGGCCGGACTTCGCGCACGAAGGCATGCATGTGCTTCACGAACGCACCCATGACTTCCTTGAGGCGCGGATCCTGCGTGTTCTCCATGCGCCGCAGGACCTCCGCGGTGAGGGTGTCTTCGCTGAAATTGCGGATGCTCATCGTCTGTTTCTCCTCAGGCAGGCAGTTCGGAGGCCATCAGTTCGGGCCGCACGCCCGACACTTCGGAATTGGCGAAATTGAGTTCGACCTTGACCTCGTTCGGGTCGAAGAGGAACAGCTGGAACAGGCCCTGGTCGTTCACCATGCGCTTGGTGAACGGTACGCCCAGGCGCGTGAGGTGCTCCATCATTTCCGGCAGGCCCGTGCAGCGGAACGCAATGTGATCGACCACCCCGCTGCCCTTCACCGCCTCCGACTGCTGGCCGAGGTACTTCCTGCGGTTTTCGCTGGTGCCAGCCCCGCCTTCGGTCAGGTGCAGCACGTCCTTGTCGCCGATGTAGAGCCAGCAGACCGGAAACTTGAAATCGGGAGACGGGCCCACGCGCATCCCGAGGACCTCGACATACCAGTCGCGCGTCTTCGCGAGGTCCGCGGTCTGGATCAGAAAATGTTCGATGTGGCTCAGCGGCATGGCGATCCCCTCACAACAGGCCCAACTCGCCGAGGATACGCTGCCCCGACGCCAGCAACTCGCCCTTGCGCTGCGCGAGTCCCGGATACAGCAGCTTTCCGTGCCGCTTCCTGAACTCCCCGGCAATCATCACGGTGTCGACGTTGCCGGTGCCCGCCTGCATGACCACGCTAGTGACGGGATCGTGCACCGGCCACATGTTGAGGTCGTCGGCGCGGATGAGGATCAGGTCGGCCTGCTTGCCGGGCGTGAGCGACCCGATGCGGTCGTCCATCTTCAGCATGCGCGCGCCTTCCATGGTGATCCAGCCCAGCGCCTCGCGGCAATGGATGGTCGAAGTCTCCGGCAGCTTTCCAGTCGCCGCGCGCGCCGCGGCGTTGTCCATCGCGCGCTGGCTGGCGAGCGCCGCGCGCGCCACCCCGAACATGTCCCCGCTGATGGCCGATTCCAGGTCCACGCCGAGCGAGGGCTGCGCCCCTAGCTTGCGCAGCCGTCCAGTGATCGCAAAGCCGTGGCCCTGGGTCATCTCGGTCTCGGGCGTGAGCGAGAACGTCACGCCGCGCTCGACCATGAACGCGAGTTGCGCGTCCGTCAGCGTCTGGCCGTGCACGATGTTGTTGTTGTCGCCGAGCAGGCCCTCGGCGGCGAGGCGGTCCCACCCGTCCGGCGTGCGCGCCTCTCCGCCTGCGCAATGCATGCTCGCGATCAGACCGAATTCACGTGCCAGCCGGAAATCCTGTTGCGCGACTTCGTACGTCGAGTAATGCGGCCCGAGGATTGCGAGCCCCAGAGTCACGAGGCCTTGATTGGCAGGCAGCCGCTTCATCAACCGCTCTACTTCGCCGCGCGGGTGCGGCACTTCCCAGAACGGCTTCTGCCCCGGCTTCGGGTCGGGCTTGGGCGAGCCGTGGAAAAACGCGGCGCGGATTCCCGATTCGACGAGCGCGTCGACGGCGCGGTCGGTGTGCTCCGGGGTCGGATTGTTGTGGCACCAGTCGACCAGCGTGGTGGCGCCGCAGTTGATCTGGTTGAGCGCGCCCAGCAGCGTGGCGATGTAGATGTCCTCGGGCCGGAACTTGGTCGCGAGCCCCGCGTGCACGTGGTGGAAGTACTCGAGGATGGTCCAGTTGCCGGCCACGCCGCGCAGCGCGGTCTGCCAGGTGTGCTGGTGGGCGTTGACGAGGCCCGGCAGCACGATGCAGCCGGCGGCATCGACCACCTCCGCCCCGGGCGCGTCGATTTCCGTCGCAACCTCCTTGATGCGCCCGCCCTCGACCAGCACGTCGCCGCGCGGCAGGTCGCCCACCGCGGGGTCCATGCTCACGACGATGCCGCCGCGGATGAGCTTTGCCGACACGCTTACTTCCGCGGCACGAGCCCGTCGCTGACCGTGACCTTCTCGGACTTGAGCTCCATGCCTGCCGCCTTGGCCAGTTCGAGCAGCAGCACCGAGAAATCGACGTCGTCATAGCCCCGCCCGACGGTGTTCTGCACGCATTCGCGCGTCGTGGCGGCTGTGGGCATCTGCACGCCGTACTTACGCGCGGCCCCAAGCCCCAGGTCCATGTCCTTGAGCAGGAGCTTGGGGGTGAAGGTAACGGAAAAATCGAGGTTCACCAGTGCCGGGGTCTTGTAGCGCGTGTACATCGAGCCCAGCACGCTGTTGTTGATCGAATCAAGGAACACGTGCCGCGGGATGCCGGCCTTCTCTGCGAGGATGGTGATCTCGCAGAGCGACTGGATGATCACGCCGAACATGGTGTTGTGGGCGATCTTCCAGACCCGGGCGAGTTCGCCCTCCCCGACGTACGTGGTGCCGCGCCCGAACATCTTCAGGTAAGGCTCGGCCAATTGAAAAAGCTTCTGCGGCCCCGAGGCCACGACCCACAGCAGCCCGGCCTTGGCCACCTTGCCGTTGCCGGACACCGGCGCGCATAGGTAGCCCACGCCGAGGGCCTCGCACTGCGCGCGCACTTCGGCCGAGCCGTCGTCCGAGATCGAGGAACAGTCGATCACGACCTTCGGGCGCTTCTTGCCGGACAGCAGGCCGCCTTTGTCGAACAGGACCTGCTTCAGGTCTGCCGTGGTCGACACCATGGTGAAGACGATGTCGCAGGCGCCGAGCGCGGCCACTTTGCCGGCGATCTTCGCGCCGTCCTTCGCCAGCGGCTCGGCCTTCGCGCGCGTGCGGTTCCACACTGTCACGTCGCACTTGGCCTCGAGCAGGCGCGAGGCCATCGCGTAGCCCATGCGCCCCATGCCGATCCAGCCGATCTTCTGCCCTGAACTGCCTATAGCTTTGCGTGCCACGGTAACGTTCCTGTGCGGTTTCATTCGATCGGGAATGCTACCATCCTGCCGCACTTCCAACCCTGGGAAACCCCCGATGAAACTGTCCCGATTCGTCATCGCAGCGATACTCATCTGCATCGCCGGCCCGAGCCTCGCGCAGGACAAGACCCTGCGCATCGTCCTCGGCTATCCGCCCGGCGCTTCGAGCGACCTGTTGACCCGCCTCCTGGCCGAGCGCATGCGCCCCCTGCTCGGCGGCCAGTCCGTGATCGTGGAGAACAAGGCCGGCGGCGGCGGGATCGTCGGCAACGAGACGGTGAAAGCCGCGCCGCCCGACGGCTCGACGCTCCTGCTCACGCCGATCGCCACCATGGCCGCATTTCCGCATTCGCACGGGGCAAACCTGCGCTATGACCCGTTCAAGGACTTCGAGCCCGTGGCTCACCTCACCAATTTCCAGCTCTCGCTGCTGCTCAATGCCGAGCTGCCCGCGAAGAACGTCGCCGAGTACATAGCGCTGGTCCAGAAGGATCCGAAGCTGGGCGACTACGCTTCGGCC
>JANNWA010000016.1:0-10906 GCA_031408275.1 Pseudomonadota bacterium | reverse complement strand
AACCTCTTCCGCCGGGCGTCGCCAGTTTTCAGAGCTAAATGCGAACAGGGTCAGGTACTCGATGCCGCTGTCGACGCAGCACTTCACCGCGGTGCGCACTGCCTCCACACCGCGCTGGTGGCCCGCAAATCTGGGCAGATGCCGGCGCTTCGCCCAGCGTCCGTTCCCGTCCATGATGATCGCGACATGCCTCGGCACCTCGGGAGCATCGGGAACTGCAAGCGTGGAACTCTTTTGCATGAAGGCGTGCGGCGAGCTCAGACCGAGAGCAGCTCGGCCTCTTTGTGCTGGAGCATCTTGTCGATCTCCGCGACGTGCCGGTCGGTCAGCTTCTGGACATCCTCTTGGGCACGACGCTCATCGTCCTCGGAAATGTCCTTGTCCTTGAGCGCTTCCTTGAGGCCGTGGTTCGCGTCCCGGCGAAGATTGCGGACGGCGACACGCGCATTCTCTGCCTCGCCACGCACGACCTTGACGAGTTCCTTGCGGCGTTCCTCCGTGAGCGCTGGCATCGGCACGCGGATCATGTCGCCCATGGCCGCGGGATTCAGCCCGAGATTGGCCTCACGGATCGCTTTTTCGACTGCGGCGACCATCTTTTTTTCCCACGGGGAAATCCCGATCGTGCGCGCGTCGATCAGGGTCACGTTTGCAACCCCGGTCAGCGGCGTCTGGGTCCCGTAGTAGTCGACTGTCACATGATCAAGAATCCCCGTGTGCGCACGACCGGTGCGGACCTTTCCCAAATCGTTCTTGAGCGCTTCGAGGGTTTTCTTCATTTTCGTCTCGGTGTTCTTCTTGAGCTCAGCGATCATGCTATCTCCTTTCTGGCAACGTTCTCAGATATGCACCAGCGTACCTTCATCCTCGCCAGCCACAACCCGCTGCAACGCCCCGCGCTTGAAAATGCTGAACACGTTGATCGGCAGCTTCTGGTCCCGACAGAGGGTTAGCGCGGTCGCATCCATGACCTTCAAGTTCTGGTGAATCGCCTCGTCGAAGCTGATCCGGTCGTACTTTTTCGCCGACGGATCCTTGCGCGGATCAGCCGTATACACACCGTCGACCTTGGTCGCTTTGAGAACGATTTCCGCCCCCATCTCGCTGCCGCGCAGCGCTGCTGCGGTATCGGTCGTGAAGAACGGATTGCCCGTGCCTGCGGCGAAGATCACGATCTTCCCCTCCTCCAGGTACCGGATCGCCTTGCCCCGGATATACGGCTCCACGACCTGCTCTATGTTGAGTGCCGACTGCACACGGCTTGCAATGCCGGCATGGCGCATGGCGTCCTGGAGCGCGAGGGCATTCATAACCGTCGCAAGCATGCCCATGTAGTCTGCGGTGGCACGATCCATTCCCGCCGCGCCCGGCGCCACCCCGCGGAATATGTTCCCCCCTCCGATGACCGCGCCGATCTCCACCCCCATGCGAACCACAGTCGCGATCTCCGCTACGATGTCCTCGATCGTCTGCCGGTTGATGCCGTATGCATCATCACCCATCAGCGCTTCCCCCGACAGCTTGAGCAGGATGCGCTTGTACTTCGGCGTCATGACGGAGGCCTGCATCCCTCAGCGCGCCAGGCCCGCAACTTCAGCCGCAAAGTCGGTGCTCTTCTTTTCGATCCCCTCACCGACTACGAAGAACACGTAGCCGTGAAGCCTGGCCTTGCGCGCGGCCAGCATCTTCTCCACAGTCTGCTTGTCATCCTTGACGAAAGGCTGGCCAAGCAAGGAGATTTCGGCAAGATACTTGTTGATCCCGCCCTCGACCATCTTGGCGACGATTTCGGCCGGTTTCCCCGACTCGTTGGCGCGCGCCTGCAGGATCTCGCGCTCTTTTGCCGTGGCTTGGGCGGGAACGTCGTCCTTCTTCATGTACCTGGGCTTCGAAAAGGCGATGTGCATCGCCACGTCCTTGCCAGCGTCCTCCGGGCCCTCGAGGTCGACCAGCACGCCGATCTTGGCGCCGTGCAGGTACTGGGTCAGCTTTCCCGCTGCTTGCAGCCGCCGGAACCGCCGGACAGAAATGTTTTCGCCGATCTTCTGCACCAGGGCCTGGCGCCTGGCTTCGACCGTGACGCCGCCGATCGACAACTCGGCCAGCGCGGCGACATCTGCCGGATCCCTGGAGGCGACCAGCTCGGCCAGGGCGTTGGCAAAGCCCAGGAAATCATCGTTCCGCGCGACGAAGTCCGTCTCGCAATTGACCTCGACGAGCGCGCCGAGTTTTCCTTCGGCGGAAATGCACACGCCGATCACCCCTTCCGCTGCAACACGGCTGGCGGCCTTGCTCGCCTTGGCGCCGCTGCGGATACGCAAGAACTCCTCCGCCTTTCCGATATCACCCTCTGATTCCTGCAGGGCCTTCTTGCACTCCATCATTCCGAGCCCGGTCATTTCGCGCAGTTCCTTGACCAAAGCTGCCGTAACTTCTGCCATTGCCTTGCTCCTACCAATTAAACTTCCGGATTCAAAAAAGGGGCCCGCGGCCCCTTTTTGTGCTTTCGAGTAGCACGCAGACTCAGGCTGCGGCTTCGTCATTTACCTCGACAAATTCATCGCGCGACTCGGCGATGACGCGCTCGACCGACTGGGTGCGCCCTTCCATCACCGCATCGGCGACTCCACGCGCATACAGGCGGATCGCGCGGCTCGAATCGTCGTTTCCGGGGATGACGTAATCGATGCCCTCTGGCGAATGGTTTGTGTCGACAACCGCGACAACCGGTATTCCCAGCTTGTTCGCCTCGGTGATCGCACCCTTGTGGTAGCCGACGTCGATGACGAAAAGCGCATCCGGGAGGCTGGCAAGATCTTTGATCCCTCCGAGGCTGCGCTGGAGCTTGTCCATTTCGCGCTGCAGGCCGAGGGCCTCCTTCTTCGCTATCCGCTCAAAGGATCCGTCCTGGGCCATCAATTCCATTTCCTTGAGCCGCTTGATCGACTGCTTAACGGTCTTGAAGTTGGTGAGCATGCCACCCAGCCACCGATGATCGACGAAGGGCGATCCGCAGCGCAGGGCTTCCTCGTGCACGATTTCGCGCGCCTGGCGCTTCGTCCCGACGAATAGAAGATTGCCTTTGTTCGACGAAAGCTGGCGTATGAACTTGAGCGCCCCTTGGTACATGACCAGGGTCTTCTCGAGGTTGATGATGTGGATTTTATTGCGATGGCCGAAAATGTACTGCTCCATTTTCGGGTTCCAGTAGCGGGTCTGGTGTCCGAAATGGACGCCCGCTTCGAGCATTTCACGCATGGTTACGGACATGTGCACTTCCTAATTTAGGGTTGATTGCTACCGCCCGTGCGTCGCGAAACCCGTTTGCAAACCAGCTGCGGACAGGCACCCTAAAACGACAGGCGGGAAATTTGGCGCGCCAGAACCGCCACCAGAACCAGACTGCGGATCCGGCACTTCGGTTGCATGAGTAGCCAGCCCAAAATTCTAGCATAATCAGGGCTCAAGACTCAACGAAGATTGCCTACGGCGAGCGATTCCCGTATCCTCGCGCCCTTTCTGAAGCCCTCAGGCGAGCCCAATTACATGGCAGTAATGCTCAAGACCCCGGAAGAGATCGAGAAAATGCGGGTTGCCGGCCACCTGGCATCCGAAGTGCTTGATTACATTGCACCATACGTAAAGCCCGGGGTCACTACGGGGAAGCTGAACGACCTATGCCACACCTTCATGGTGAACGCGCAGGGCACGATTCCGGCGCCCCTGAATTACGCCCCTCCGGGCTACAAGCCCTTTCCAAAGTCGATTTGCACTTCGGTCAATCATCAGGTCTGCCACGGAATACCCGGCGACCGGGTGCTCAAACCCGCCGATGTGGTGAACATCGACGTAACCGTAATCAAGGAGGGCTTCCATGGCGACTCGAGCAGGATGTACTTCGTAGGCGAGCCGAGCATTCAGGCCAGGCGACTGTGTGATGTCACTTACGAGTGCATGTGGGTCGGGATCGCCAGCATTCGCCCGGGCGCGAGGTTAGGTGACATCGGCTCGGCGATCCAGGGATATGCCGAAAAGCACGGCTTTTCGGTGGTTCGCGAATTCTGCGGTCACGGCATTGGCCGCAAGTTCCACGAGGATCCGCAGATCCTCCACTACGGGAAAGCCGGAACCGGCCTGCAACTGGAGGCGGGAATGACCTTTACCGTCGAACCTATGATCAATGCCGGCAAACCTGCGATCCGCGAACTTGCCGACGGTTGGACCATCGTTACCAAAGACCACAGCCTGTCTGCCCAGTGGGAGCACACCGTACTGGTGACGGAAAGCGGCTACGACGTTCTGACCGTTTCTGCCGGCACGCCCCCGCCGCCAGACGCCATCGCCTAGGCCGTGACTGCAGCGCTCCAACCGGCCACGGTTGCGGTCGCCAAGGTTCGCGCTGCCCTTGTGTCCGGGCGCAAGGCGCTGAGGACGGAATTCTTCGCTTCACCCCGGCCGTACAGGCTCCTTCATGGCCATGCCCGGCTGATCGACCGGACTCTGTCCGCCCTCTGGTCCGGCGCCCGCATGCCAAATGGGGCCGCGCTGGTCGCGGTCGGGGGGTACGGGCGAAGCGAACTCTTTCCATATTCGGACATCGACATCCTGGTACTCATCGACGGTGATCCGACTGCCCGGGAGAAGGAGAAACTCGAGGCCCTCATCGGTCTGTTCTGGGACGTTGGACTGGAGGCCGGGCACAGCGTTCGCACGATAGCGGCCTGCGCCGAGGCCGCACTTGGCGATATCACGGTGCAGACAACGCTTCTGGAAGCGCGCCTGGTCTGCGGTAACCGCGCCCTCTTCGACCGGCTTGTGTCCACGATGCAAGCTGCGCTGGACACCCCCGTCTTCTTCGAAGCGAAGCGCCTGGAGCAAGAGCATCGCCACGCAAAGAATCAGGACACTCCCTACGCGCTCGAACCCAACCTGAAAGAAGCGCCCGGCGGGCTCCGCGACCTGCAGACGATTTTGTGGATCTCGGGCGCAAGCGGGATCGGGCGGCGCTGGCGCGACCTGGAATCGCACGCCCTGATCACCCGCACCGAGGCGCTGGAACTCGCCCGGAACGAGTTGCTGCTGAAGGCGTTACGCATCCGCCTGCACTACCTCGCCGGTCGGCGGGAAGACAGGATTGTCTTCGACTACCAGACGGCCCTCGCTGGCCAGATGAACTGCACGGCGACCGGGACAAGGCGGGCGAGCGAAGCATTGATGCAGCGATACTTCCGCGCGGCCAAGGCGATTACGCAGCTGAACACGATCCTGCTGCAGAACCTCGGCGCACGGCTGTCGCCACGGCCGGCCCTGCAGCCGCGCGAGATCAACGAGAGGTTCCAGGCGCACGGCGAACTGCTCGAAGCACGCCGCGAGGATGTGTTCGAGACCGAACCCGCCTCGATCCTCGAGAGCTTCCTCCTGATGCAGCAGCATCAGGAATTGCGCGGCATGACCGCCCCCACGCTGAGGGCGCTCTGGCGCGCGCGAGGAAGGATCGACGCGGGATTCCGGCGCAATCCGCTGCACAGGCTGCTGTTCCTGGAGATCCTGCAGCAGCCGCGCGGCATCGTGCACGAACTTCGTCGCATGAACCAGTACGGCATACTCGGCCGCTACTTGCCGGAGTTCGGGCGCATCGTCGGCCAGATGCAGCATGACCTGTTCCACGTCTATACAGTCGATCAGCATATCCACATGGTGGTCCGCAACCTGCGGCGCTTCACCATGCCCGAGCTCGCCCACGAGTTTCCGCTGGCCAGCCAGCTGATGAGCGGCTTCGAGCGCCAGTGGCTGCTGTATGTGGCGGCGCTCTACCACGACATCGCAAAGGGGCGCGGTGGCGATCACTCTGTGCTTGGCGCCGCCGACGTGCGGCGCTTCGGCCGCAACCACGGGCTGGCGGCGGAGGACATCGACCTGGCGGGCTTTGTGGTCGAGCACCACCTCACGATGTCCGCGGTGGCCCAGAAGCAGGACATTTCGGACCCGGACGTCGTGAAATCGTTCGCCGCCACGGTGGGCACCGAACGGCGGCTAGTGGCGTTGTACCTGTTTACAGTTGCTGATGTGCGCGGCACCAGCCCGAAAGTCTGGAATGCCTGGAAGGCCAAGCTCCTTGAGGACCTGTTCCGCGCCGCCCGGCGCCTGCTGGCCGGAGGCGTCCTGGAGCTGGATTCAGCGGTGGCCGATACCCAGGCAGAGGCACTCCGGCTGTTGCGCCTCTACGCGCTCTCCGATTCGGTCAAGGACAGGTTCTGGGCGCAGCTCGACACCTCGTACTTCCTGCGCCACGACGCCCAGGAGGTTGCTTGGCAGACCCGTAACCTCCACTATCGCGTGGACTCCGCCAAGGCCGTGGTCCGGGCGCGCCTGTCCAGTTTTGGAGAGGGCCTGCAGGTGATGATCTACAGCCCCGACAGGAAGGAACTGTTCGCGAGAATTTGCGGCTATTTCGAGCGCGCGAACTTCAACATCGTGGAAGCCAAGATCCACACCACGCGCCACGGATACGCGCTGGACACCTTTCTGATCATGGGGCGCGGCAAGGCCGCGCACTATCGGGACATGATCAGCCTGATCGAGACCGAGCTGGCCCTCGAACTGGAATCCGACGCGCCGCTGGCGCCTCCCGCCCGGGGCCGGATTTCCCGCCGGGTGCGGCATTTCCCGGTGACGCCCGCAGTGGATTTTCGGCCTGACGAACGCGGCACCCTTTATGTTCTGTCACTGGTCGCAAGCGACCGTCCCGGATTGCTGTACGCAATTGCGCGCGTGCTCGCCCGCTATAACGTCAACCTTCGAACCGCAAAGATCAACACCTTGGGCGACCGGGCGGAAGACGTGTTCCTGGTCACGGGCGAGTCGCTTTCGAATCAGCGCGTCGTGCTCATGCTCGAACAGGACTTGCTGGAGGAAATGCACGTCTGACTGCGACGCAGGGCCTAGTCATCCTCGATTTTCTGGCCCGGGAACAAGGCATCGATGAATCCGAAACGGGTGAAATCCCGCACCCGCATGGGATACAGAATACCGTCGAGGTGATCGCATTCGTGCTGAACCACGCGCGCATGAAATCCTTCCGCCACCCGTTCGATCGGCTGACCTTTCGCGTCGAATCCCCCATAGCGCAGCTTCGCGTAGCGCGGCACGACTCCCCGCAACCCGGGGACCGACAGGCACCCCTCCCACCCCTCCTCCTGTTCATCGGAGAGTGGCTCGAGTTGCGGATTTACCAGCACCGTATATGGAACATCCTCGGCATGCGGATAGCGCGGGTTGCTCTTCACGCCGAACACGACCACACGCAGGCTTACGCCGATCTGAGGTGCCGCAAGGCCGGCGCCATTGAGGTACTCCATCGTCTCGTGCATGTCGGCCAGCAGGCCGTGGAGTTCCGCAGTGTCGAACTGGGCGACCGGGACGGCCTTGGCGAGCAGGCGTTCGTCGCCCATTTTCAGGACCTCGCGGATCATTGAGCCACCAGATGTTCGATGATCCTGCGCACTTTGCGCATCGCTTCCTCCAGTACCGCCTCTATCTTCTCCAGCGATATCGCGTGGACGCTGTCGCCCCTGCCAGCGGCATAGTTGGCTACTACGGCTATGGTCGCATACTCAATGCCGAGTTCCCTAGCGAGGGCGGCCTCCGGCATCGCGGTCATTCCGACAAGGCCTGCTCCATCCCGCTCCAGGCGATTGACTTCAGCGGCAGTCTCGAGCCGGGGACCCTGCGTCGCTGCATATACCCCTCTGTCGGCGACCTGTTCTCCGCTAGCCGTCGCGGCCGCGAGAATCCGTTTGCGCAACGTATCCGAATACGGTTCCGTGAAGTCGATGTGCGTGACCTTGGCGCCAGGCCCCTCGAAGAACGTCGACCGCCTCCCCCACGTATAGTCGATTATCTGGTCGGGAACGATGAGGGTGCCGGGGCCATGTTCTTTTCCTATGCCACCCACGGAAGCGATGGAAATGATCCCGGAAACCTTCTGCTCCTTGAGGGCCCACAGGTTGGCGCAGTAGTTCACCTCGTGGGGGGGAATCGTATGCCCGTGACCATGGCGTGCAAGAAATGCGATCGCCCGCCCGCCAATACGCCCGAATGTCAGCGGTCCGGACGGCTCCCCGTAAGGTGTCCGTACGACCTGCCGGTGGGTGACCTCCAGGTTCGCCAGTCCGGACAGCCCGCTCCCCCCAATGATCGCCAGCAAAATCAGCCCTCCTTCAAAGCGTAGATTTCCGGCAAATTCCGCCAGAAGCCGCGCGCGTCCATGCCGCAGCCAAACACGAAGCGGTCCGGAAGCTGCAATCCGGCGAAATCCGCGGCTATCGGCTTCGGGATCGGGCGCGTTTTTTCAGTGAGCACCGCGCACAAGAATGCATCGGCCCCGAGCGCCAGGACGCGTTCACGAACCGCCGCCATGGTGTTGCCGCCGTCCAGGATGTCATCAAGCACCAGAACCGTCCGCCCATGCACGGTCTCGGGCGGTGCGACCCGCCATTCGATGGCCAAGCCTGTCGTCCCCAGGCCGTAACGGGTCGCGTGAATATAGTCGAGATCGAGCGGGAAGCGCAGCAAGGGAAGCAACTGCCCCGCAAAGAACACGCCCCCGCCCATTGCGGTCAGGACCAGTGGATATGCGCCCTGCAGCCGAGCCGTGATTTCGGCCGCGACTTTGCGAATCGCACTCTGCACTACATCCGCGGTGCAGAGCAGTTCGGCCTCGGCAAGTATCTTCCACGCGTGCGCCGGGTCAGGCATTGCTTTCCCGGTCCACCAGATAGCGCGCGAACTCCTTTCCAACTTGGGGGTGCGACAGGGCGAGTTCGACGGTAGCCTTGAGATAACCCAGCTTTGAGCCGCAGTCGTAGCGCCTTCCCGTAAAACGGTAAGCCATTACCCGCTCCTCCGCCAGCAGTGATGAAATCGCGTCCGTGAGCTGGATCTCACCGCCGCGCCCCGGTTTTCCAGCCGCGAGATGCGCGAAGATGCGCGGCGTAAGGACATAGCGCCCGACCACGGCAAGCGTCGAGGGCGCGTCGGCCGGAGCCGGCTTCTCTACAATCGCCCGGATCGGCGTAATCCGGCTGCCCGTCTTTACCGGGCTGACGATGCCGTAGCTTGCAGTCTGGTCTCGCGGAACGTCCTCCACTCCAAGCACAGAGCACTGCTCGTCGAGGTACAGGTCCGCCATCTGTGCCATCACCGGCGGATCGGCATCGACAAGATCGTCGGCGAGGATTACCGCGAACGCCTCGTCGCCGATCACCGGTTGCGCGCAAAGAACCGCATGCCCCAGTCCGAGCGGCTCGGCCTGCCGGATGTAGATGCATCGGCAACCGGGCGGCAACACCCCCTGGACGAGGTCGAGGAGCTCCCGCTTGCCTTTCGCTGCGAGTTCGTTCTCCATCTCATAGGCTTTGTCAAAATGATCTTCGATTGCCCTCTTGTTACGTCCCGTGACGAATACCATGTCCGTGATCCCGGCCGCAGCAGCTTCTTCCACGGCATACTGGATCAACGGCTTGTCGACAATCGGCATCATTTCTTTCGGGCTCGCCTTGGTGGCGGGAAGAAAGCGGCTGCCCAGGCCGGCGACCGGAAATACCGCTTTGCGCAGGGGACGTATGGCTGTCATTCCAATCCTTCGATAAGTTTCACGAATTCGTCTTCGTCCAGCACTTTCACGCCAAGGTCGCGCGCCTTCGCCAACTTGCTCCCGGATTCCTCGCCGGCGACGACAAAATCCGTCTTCTTCGACACTGACCCGGCAACCTTATGGCCCTTTCCCTCAATCATGGCACGCGCCTCATCCCGCGTCATGGTCGGCAGGGTCCCCGTCAGCACGAACGTCTTCGCGCTGCCCTCGGCCCGAGGTGGCTGGCCCCCGCCTTCCTCCCATGCGACGCGGGCAGCTCGCAGTTCGTCGATCACTTGCCGGTTGTGGGGCTCGTCGAAAAACTGGCGTATGGACTTCGCAACGACCGGCCCCACGTCGGGAACCGACTCGAGCTCCTCGATGCCCGCCGCCAGCAGCCGGTCCAGGCTACCGAAATATGCCGCGAGATCGCGGGCCGTGCTCTCGCCGACGTTCCGGATGCCGAGCGCATAGATAAAACGCTGGAAAGTCGTGCGTCGCGATTTGTCCAAGGCGGCAAGCAGGTTCGCCGCGGATTTTTCCGCCATCCGATCGAGTCCAGCCAACGTGCTGAGTTCCAGTCCATAGAGATCCGCCGGGGTGCTGACGACGCCCGCCTCCACCAATTGATCGACCAGTTTCTCTCCCAGCCCTTCGATATCCATGGCCCGGCGACTCGCGAAATGCAGCACCGCCTGCTTGCGCTGCGCCGGGCAGTACAAGCCCCCGGAACAGCGCGCCACGGCCTCCGCCGGCGACCTCGCGACAGCCGAACCGCACGCCGGGCAAGAGGCCGGCAACGTAAACTCCTCCGCGCCCGGCGGGCGTCTTTCTCGCACGACCGATACGACTTCGGGAATCACATCCCCGGCACGGCGCACCACCACCGTATCGCCGACACGAACATCCTTGCGCCGCAGTTCGTCTTCGTTGTGCAGTGTCGCGTTCGTGACAGTCACCCCGCCCACGAACTCCGGCCTCTGGCGTGCAACGGGCGTAAGCGCGCCCGTGCGCCCAACCTGCACATCGATACCAAGCACCTCGGTCAATTCCTCTTGCGCAGGAAATTTGTGCGCCACGGCGAAACGCGGCGCCCGGGAGATGTACCCCAACTCCCGCTGCCAGTCCAGCCGGTTCACCTTGTAGACAACGCCATCGATCGCGTAGGGCAGCTTGTCCCGCAGCATCCCGATCCTGTGGAAGTAGGCCAGGAGCCCCTCGGCCCCGGAAGCCACTGCGCGCTCGCTCGCAACTGGAAATCCGAGTTCGACC